>JALOBU010000003.1 GCA_023228145.1 Bacteroidales bacterium
AATATTTTGAGGTGTCAAAAAAAAAAGTAATTTTGCACTTCAATTTAAAAATTCCTCAGTAGCTCAGTTGGTTAGAGCATCTGACTGTTAATCAGAGGGTCCCTGGTTCAAGTCCAGGCTGGGGAGCAAAAATGAAAAAGAGCCTCGCATTTTGTGAGGCTCTTGTTATTTCATAGATTTTATTTGAGCAGTATTGTGAGCAAATTTAGGTTTATTTCGTTCAGACCGAATTAAGAATTATACTCAGACTTTTTTTGCATAATTGTACTCGACTTTTTATGATTGAAACAAAAATAAAAGGGATATACTTGAAAGGATTTTTTGTTTCAAAATTCGATTGTTTAAACCGTAAATTTCCGATATAATATATCTGCTCTGCTTTTTAGGAGAAGTATGTAATTTTTCTAATACTTTTTTCAATCAATTTATTAGCTCCATATTCTCTTTTTTCAATCCAATTGCCTTTTTTATCGTACTTATACCTTATCTGATACATAATTTCTTGAAGATTATTATCAGTTATTAGAGAATAAGTTACTTTTTCTTTAATCAGTTTTCCAGCAGAATTATAGATATATTCCTCAATTTCAGAAGGAAAATCATTTTCAATTTCTGATCCTTTAAAAGTTTCTTTTTTTACCAAAATATCATTATTGAAGTAATATTTCTCAACTCTGATACCACTGGCATGCTTTAAAATAGACTGAACTATTTTTCCCGAATTATCTACTTTATTTACAAGAGAATAGTTGTGTTTCTGTAATTTTAGATAAATACAATCCTCTTTCAATAAAATTCTAAAATTATTCGTTTCACTAATTTTTAATACTGATAATTCATCATTTATAAAAATCTTTTCTAAAAAGCAAAATTCACCGAACTTCTCAGTGAAATAAATATTCGTTTGTAAAAACTCTTTTTGATTATTGTATATATTAATTGTTATTTTATCACTGCTGTAATCGTACTTTTTTGAATTAAAATTCTGCTTATCATCAACATAATAATTCAATTCATTATATGTGCCATTTCTATTATACTTTTCATAAAAATTACAACAACTCGGGAAAAATTCTGATTCTTCTCCATTTTTTATTTTAAAAAACCTTGTTGAAACTGTTTCAACTTCCCCATTATACTCAGATTTATAATCACTCAACATGCTATTCCAGTTCTAAATCAGGAAGATATTTTTTATACAGTCTTTCGTACTCCTCTTGTGATATGCGAAGAAATTTTAAAGCTTCTGAGTGTGAATATCCACATTCTTTTTTCAAGGTTAGGTATGTGGAAAATTTACTGTAATCTTCCGACTCAGGAGTTTCTTCAAATCCGAAACCATTATCTCCTTCTTTTTCCATGATTAAAAAAATTTATAAGTATTTTGAGCAAAATTCCTTATCATAAATTTCCCCATATTTATAAAACAAACCCCCTTTTTCAAGAAGTTTTTTTTCAGCATAAGGTTCTTTGATACTTAATTCAGGATTTTGAACTCTTCGAAATTCAAATTCAGATCGTCTTAACCGACCAATTTTTTCGATTTTATAATCTTGTCCTAAAATTACAATAAATAATTCATGCCAAGGATTTTTAATTCTTGTCGTTCTGCCATATTTATTTTCAGAAGTAATTACTTTAACAGAGATTTTTGAATCCTTTTTACCTTTTAAACTATTATAATCACATAAAATATCAAAACCTTTTTCATTTTTTGAAGTATTTATTTCTGGATCCCTGCCTTCGTCTTCAAGAAATTGTAATACAACAAATTCTCCTATTCGCCCTATTATATTATCATTTCCTCTTAGAGCAGAGGATTTGTCGGCAAATTCTAAAAAGTCTTTACGAGAAGAAAGATATTTGTTGCATATCTCTTTTTCTTTTATGTATTTCATCGTTTAATCGATTTATTACATATCAGACCAAATATGTATATAAAACAAAAAAGCGTAGGTCTGTAGCTATTGTTCTCAGGTACCGCCAAGCACCTATCCTACAAAGCACAGCCTACACCCATCTCGGGCGTAAAGCAGATACTCTTGTAGGATTCTTTAAAATTGGCGGTTTTAGAGAACAAGAATAAAGCTATACGCTTTAAAAATATTTAAAAGAACTCAAAATTATACAATGCTAATGCAAATATACAAAATCAATTTTCAAGAATTAAAAAATTTTCATGTTTTACATTCACCAACATACCTTCTTTATAATATGCATTGTACTGTATTAAGCCATGTATTATTATTTCTGAACCTATCAACGAATCTAATATTTCTTCTATTTTATAAAATTCATTTGAGTTAACTCTTGCATTTAGTTTTTCCCCAACATCATTTTGTAAAATTATATTTGCATACTTTTTCTCTGTTTTAAATTTATCACAAACTTTATAAACTTTTATCAATTTTCCTTTAACATTGCGATAATAGTTATCATTTTTACCAAATCGGATATCATCGAACGTGCTAAGGTCTGTTTTTGTTGATTTTAAAACACATTCTTGTTTTCTTTCAAATAATTCAGATAAAAATGTAAATAGAAGCTCTTGAATTTGCACAAAATCGTCATTTGAAATCTTTTTTTCTTGTGAATCTAATGTAATAAAATCTTCAACAACAAACTCAAAAACCTTACTTATTGGATTTTCACGCAATAATTCTTCTAAAAGGTCTAAATATTCATTTCTTGATTCAATATCTTCAAATTGTAGATGATTATTAATCACCATTTCCCACTTATTTTTGCTTATAGTTGGGAATTTTCTAATTAAAATCTTTAACTCGTTTTTTAGATAAGTATTTAAATCTTCACAATTCAAACACTGTTTTAATAATAGTTCCTTTTCATTTCGTTTTTCTTCTTCATCAATAATATAAATTAATCTTTGCCCTTTAATACCGAACTCAATTTTAATAAGGCACATCTTCTTTAATTCACTTATTGAAGAACTTATAGCACCTGTTTTTCTATTGAACTTTTTTTCAAAATACCCATTTGTAGCATAGCAATATCCCTTTTCTTTTTCTTTACAAATCCGAAAAATTTCGAGGTAAATAAGCTTTGCTAAATCAGGTAAATCTTGTTGAATAATATATTCAAACCCTTCCCAAGATGAATTGCTTTGACGAACAGTAAAATTTCCCATAAAATAGATTTTAAAATTATTTACCGATCCGCCCCAGCTCAATAAAAAGCCAGCACTTGTAAGCATATCCTTACCACCTCATAAATTGAGGGTTTTACGAAGTTGTACTAAAATACATTTTGCAATAATAATGCTTGGGATAACTAAAATCAAGAAAACATACTAATTATTTTGCCCTATCGATTTTTCGATAGATATTAATAGTATTAATAAAAGATAATATTAAAATAGAATAATAAATAATAAATAATAGAAGGTAATCACAACGTGATTACCTACTTAGTTAGCAATTACGATGTAATTGCTTTTATTAATTATTAAAATGTTTAGGAATAATAGTATGTCTAAAATAAGTTATACCTCAAAAACACTTTTTATCCAACTCAAAAATTGTGATTTCTTGAAAAAGAATCAACTCAAATGCGAATTAATGAATTTGCTTATATTAATCGATATTTTGATTTTTTTTTGTTAACTGATAAAATTGTGAGATCAAAATAGAAACCCCTCAAAGTATTTTAAAAAAACGGCTTATTTTAAAGATAAAATTTGGTTTTAATATTTTCTAATTAAATTAATCAAATTTCAATTGAACTTGAATCAGATAAATTATTTGCTAATTCTTTAATTCTTCAAAATATGTGTTCATTTTTTCATCAATATAAGAGCGAGATAATTCAACATATCTATAAAATTCACTACTCGTACTACTATGACCGGAAATTTCTCTTGCTATAACCTCTGGAATTCCAAGTCTTAGCATTGTTGTTATTGCGGTTCTTCTCATTACATGTGTAGTCAAAAGTTCAGCAAATGATGTTTTTATTTTAACCTCAATATTTACACCTCTTTTGCTACGAATTTTCTTGATTTCGTCTGTCCACAAACAATGCCTTCCTAATTCTTTTAGATATTCATTTATTTTTTGATGGCTATATTGCGGTAAAAGTCTTTCAGATTTACTTTCGTATTTTTTTATAATATCAATAGCATATGGCGGTAATTTAATAGTAGTAAGCGTTTTAGTCTTTTTAGAAACAACATTTAAATAGTAATTATTTCTTTCAATTTTCAAGTTTTCTTTTGTTAATGACATTAAATCACTCACTCTTAAAGCTACTGTGCAACCGAATACAAAAATGTCTTTTATTCTTTGTATTTTTTCTGGTAATGAGTTTTCGAATTCCTTGTCATTAATAAGTTTTTTAAGTTGTTCAGGCTGAAGGGCAATAATTGGTATTTCTTCCTTTATCACATAAAAGTCCTTGTGATATGAGCCTATAGGGAGGTCTTTTTCTGATATTAAATAGGCAAAAAAGGCTTTTAGAATTTTAATTTTCGAACCTACTGCATTATCAAAATTGTTGCAGTCATTATAAAGGAATTCAGTAAAACGATAGTAAAACTCTTTGTAATACCGTTTAATATATGATAATTCCTCCTTCTTGATTAAATCTAAGTTATATAAGATGAGGTTGAATTTTTTCTTTTGTTCGAATTCAACTAAAATCGTACGTAAAGATTTATATCGATCAATAGTACTTTGAGAAATTTTAGATCCATTTTTCTGTAATCGTGTTCCAATTTTACTATCCTTTATAAATTCATCATATAGCATTAGAAATGACATTGTTTTTGACGGCTTTTTTACCTTTTCTTCCCTTTTTGGTATCAGAAGCTGAGAATTTAAAAAAGCCTTTAAATTCTCGTTATTTATCGGTGAATTTTGTATTACTGAATTTCTGTAGAAAGCTAAAAGATTATTTTCAAGTTTATTTAGAAGTAGGTTAATTTCTTCAAGGTTATCTTTTCCTCTAACTTTAATAGCTCTTTTAATATCTGTATCCCAATAATTAGGATTTATCTTTTGTCTCGTAGAGTAGATAAGTCTTCTTGCATTATAATTGAAGTGAAGTAGAATCAAAGTTTCTTCTTTAGCTTTTTTATCGTACAAATAATAATTTACTGTTGGCATTTTTTGTTATAAAAGTCCCAAGAATAATAATTGGGGACAACATTGGGGAGAGAAATTTCTGTTTTTATAAGTTTTTGAAAATTTATAATTGCGAAATGAATAGGTTATACACTGACATTATTTCAAGTTTTCTCAAAAATTGCCTAATACAGATTGGTTCTAATAACAAATTATACAGACTCCTCAGTAGCTCAGTTGGTTAGAGCATCTGACTGTTAATCAGAGGGTCCCTGGTTCAAGTCCAGGCTGGGGAGCAAAAATAAAGCCGTTGAAAGACGGCTTTTTTTATAAAAAAACAGTTATGGTTTTTACTGTGTATGTTTTAAAAAGCCTTTCAACAGGGAAACTATATACCGGACAAACAGAGGATATTCAAAGACGGATCAATGAACATCAGACGGAAACTGGTCCTGTTAGATATACAAAAGGACGTGGTCCTTGGGAATTAGTTTATACCGAAGACTTTTCAGATCGTTCTCAGGCAATGGCCAGAGAAAAATATTTGAAAACGGGTGCCGGGCGTGATTTTATAAAACGACAGTTGTTTTTGAAAGGTTAATCAGAGGGTCCCTGTCCGCCGCGGCGGACAAGTCCAGGCTGGGGAGCAAACAAAAAGCCGTTGAAAGACGGCTTTTTATGCAATAAGAAACGGCATTGTTAGTCAGAGGGTCCCTGTCCGCCGCGGCGGACAAGTCCAGGCTGGGAAGAATAAAATTAAGGGCTTCAGAAATAACTTACTGAAGCCCTTTTTATTTTACCAAAACATCCGGTTTTATTCTTGATTAAAAATAGTGTCTTCCACTTTAAATGTAAAAAAAAATTCACATCTGTACAAACTTATTTTTGCAACATATAAGGATAACGATAATCATTTGCGGGCAACAATGTTTCCTTAATTGTTCTTGGGCTTACCCATCTTAAAAGATTCAAATGGCTTCCTGATTTATCGTTTGTTCCGGATGCTCTTGCTCCACCAAAGGGCTGTTGTCCTACCATTGCTCCTGACGGTTTGTCATTAAAATAAAAATTTCCTGCTGCATATCTTAAATGTTTGCAAGCTTTAATCAAAGCATATTTGTCTTTTGAAAATACGGAACCCGTGAGAGCATAGGGTGATGTTTTGTCGCATATTTTCAACGTTTCTTCATATTCATTATCGTGATACACATAAATGGTCATCACAGGTCCGAAAATTTCTTCTTCCATTGTCAGGAAATGAGGATTTGTTGTATGAATTATTGTTGGCTGAATAAAATAACCTTTTGATTTGTCGCCTTCACCACCAATCATAATTGTTGCATCATTTGATTTTTTTGCTCTTTCAATATACGACATGATATTATCAAATGAAGCCTCATCAATTACTGCATTTACGAAATTGTCAAAATCTCTTACATCACCAACTTTAATGCTGTTTGTCATGTCGAGCACATAGCTTTTTATTTGCGGCCACAATGATTCTGGAATATATGCCCGTGAGGCAGCAGAACATTTTTGTCCCTGATATTCAAAAGCACCACGAACAATTGCTGTTGCAACTTCAATCGCATTGGCTGAATTATGAACAAAAATAAAATCTTTTCCGCCAGTTTCACCTACAAGTTTTGGATAAGATTTATACACGGAAAGCTTATCACTTGTATTTTTCCACAAAGTATTAAAAGTGCTTGTTGACCCGGTAAAATGTATTCCTGCAAGTTCAGGCTGGTTCAGAACTACATTACTAATTAAAGAGCCCTGACCGGGAATAAAATTAATAACTCCATCAGGCAAACCCGCCTCACTAAGAATTTTCATTAAAAAATAATTTGACAAAAGAGACGTGGTAGCGGGTTTCCAGACTGTGGTATTTCCCATCAAAGCCACCGAAGTGTTCAAGTTTGCAGCAATAGCGGTAAAGTTGAATGGAGAAATCGTAAAAATAAAACCTTCAAGCGGCCTGTACTCTATTCTATTAATCATATCGAAATCGGTTGTAGGTTGGTCACCATATATTTTTGCAGCGAAATGGGCGTTGAATCTTAGAAAATCTATTACTTCGCAAGCTGCGTCAATTTCTGCCTGAAAACAATTTTTCCCTTGACCAAGCATGGTTGCAGCGTTTAATGAGTTTCTGTATTTTTTTGAAATTAGCTCTGCTGCCTTGATTAAAATAGATGCTCTTTCAATCCATGAAATATTCATCCAGTCTTCTTTTGCTTTTAATGCAGCATCAACAGCCATTTTAACTTCTTTCTCGCTTGCGATATGGTAAGTTGCCAATACATGTTGATGGTCATGTGGCATGGTCAGCTTTTTTGTTTTGCCTGTTCTTACTTCTTTTCCGTCAATGATGAGCGGTATTTCAAATTCAGTACTGCACTGAACATTTATTTCATTTTGAAGCTTGGTTCTTTCTTCACTACCGCTTATATATTGAAAAACAGGTTCATTCTTTGGTTCTCTGAAATTAAATATTGCATTGTTCATAGTATAATTTTTTTAAATGGTTTGTTGTTTTACATGTAAAATTGCGATACTTAGGGTTGTGCTATTAAATTATGAATTTTCACTATTTCAAATATTTACAAGATATTGATGGTTCAGATTTCTACGTCACTCAATATGACCGACAAATAGTTATTTTCTCAATAGCACAACGGTTATACTTTAAAGTTTGTATAATAACTTATGGTTTTAGGTTCTGTCATTTCCTGCAGCGAAAATTTTATTCCTTCCCTGCCAAGGCCTGAATTTTTTACACCACCGAAAGGCATTGAATCCAGCCTGTAATCTGTAGAATCGTTTATCATTACCCCGCCGCATTCGAGTTGATAAGCAACCTTGAGCGCGGTATTGATATCGTTGGTAAATACTGCGGCATGTAACCCGAAAGGTAAGCTGTTCGCTTTTTCTATGGCTTCTTCAAGTGTTTTTACTGCATATAAATTAACAGCCGGGCCGAACACTTCGTCCTTATGTATTTTGGCTTTTTCAGGAACATTTTCTAAAACTGTTGGTTCCATTATTGCCCCCTTCCGCTTTCCGCCGCATAGGCAGGTAGCGCCCATTTTTACTGCTTCCTTCACCCATGTTTCAACACGTACTGCTTCTTTTTCTGTTATCATCGGACCCATATCGCAGTCTTCTGCCATTTTGTTGCCTACCTTGTATTTTTTTGTAATTTCAATAAATCGCTTTTTAAATTCTTTATAAATCCCCTGATGAATATAAATTCTCTGTACTCCAATGCAATTTTGTCCGGCTGCCCAGAAAGCGCCTGAAACGCACGATTCAACAGCCATTTGCAAATCAGCATCTTTCCAAACAATTACCGGAGAATTGGACCCAAGCTCCATACCGATTTTCTTTATACCTGCAATTTTTGTTATTTCTCTTCCGGCATCCAGTCCGCCTGTAAATGAAATCATTCTTACATCTTCGCTTTTACAAAGTATAGGACCGATTTCGCTTCCGTTTCCTGTAATTACCTGTAAACATTCGGCAGGTAACCCTGAAGCTAAAAATGCTTCAGCAAGTTTCAAAGCCGAGAGCGGGGTTACGGTAGCTGGTTTTAATATAACACTGTTTCCTGCGGCGAATGCTGGCCCTAATTTGTGAGCAACAAGGTTTAAAGGGTCATTAAAAGGAGTTATTGCTAATACAATTCCAATCGGGAAACGGTAATAGTAGCCTATTCTTTGTTCTCCCCCCGGGAATGAATTAAAAGGGATGGTTTCACCTAAAATTCTTTTTGATTCTTCAGCCGAAATTCGAAGTGTGTTAACGCAACGCATAGCTTCTTTTCGTGCTTCCTTAATTGTTTTTGAACCTTCTCTTGCTATGGTTTCAGCAAAATCATCTTTGTATTTCTCAACATATTTTGCCGTTTTGAAAAGAATATTCGCCCTTTCATAAACAGTCATTTTCCGGGCAATATCAAATCCTCTCTTTGCCGACTCAATAGCTTTTAATGCGTCGCTCTCAGTAGCTTTCTGAACTACATCTATTAACGAATTATCATATGGGTCATAAACTTTAATAGTTTCTTTTTTTACTACCCATTTACCGCCTAATAACATTTTCATAAAAGTGTTTTTTTAATTATTAATTTTTTTTATTGTCATTCATACATGCAGATACATGTAAAAAGTTGAATTGATTTACGTGAATTATTTTAAAAAATGAAATGATGCCGAACGCTATAGGTTTTAGCGTTTCATCAATAATACAGAATTTGCTTTGAAATAATGCTTAGACCAAATAATATATTTCAAGACAAAGATTCATGGAATGCTATTTGAAAAAAAATGATTTTTCCGATATGTATTATAATACATATCGGTTGCAAATTTAAAAAATTTTAATAATACCATCAACGATTTTAAAAAAAAATCAATACTTACTTTTTCAAAAAGTAATTGTTTTATCAATCTCCCCCATAACCCTTGCCGTTTCCGTTAATGATACAATAATTTTCTGATAGTGCAGAATATCCTCAAACGATAAACCCCGACCTTTACGGTCTTTTAGCCATTTTTGAGCAGGTTGGTATCCGCCAATGTAAAATTCCCAGGCGATTTGCGGAACTCCGGCAAAGTATTGTGTTTCGTTTATCCAGACTTTTCCGACCACCCCGTGCTCTCCTTCGGGTTTTGTCGTCCCGACCACCCCGGCCCTCCGAAGGAGGGTGGAGGCGGGGTGGCCGGAGCTTTCCTGTGCGGCAATAGCAATGTGTTCACGTTGTTTTAAGGCTGTTTTTATTTTTTCCAAAACTACCGCTATATTGTTTAGAACCTCTTCGTTTTTGAAACGCAGCACTTCATAACCTATTTCGTTTAACCTTGCGGTGCGGCTTTCATCGTATTCTTTTTGAAAGTCATGTATCTTGCCGTCCACTTCAATGATCAGTTTGTACCACAGGCAAACAAAGTCGGGGATAAAACAATCCACAATATGCTGCCTTCTGAAACGCGCACCAAGTTTCTTTCCGCGCAGTTCCTGCCATAATATTTTCTCTGCTTCGGTCATATTTGCTTTTAGTCGGTCTTTGTCTTCTTTACGAACAGCGTAATATCCCGGCGCTGCTGTCTGCCACCCATATTCCATAACCTTGTTGTCATCAAAGTCATCTTCTTCTTGTGCGTAGGCCGGAGTGGGCAACAGTTCAAACCTAACTTTAGTTACTTCGTTTGTTCCGGTTTCGGGATATGTGGTAATAAACTGGTTTACTTTTGGACTTTCCAATAAATGTAACTGCCGGAGTTCTCCGCCTAAAGCAACCAACTGCCAGAATGTTTCTTTGTTTTCGGGGTATGGCACTCTCGGAAAATCAATTTTTAAAAACTCTTTGTATTTCTCCCGGTAGGTTGGGCTGTGCAGCACTGCGTATATGTAATCCAAAATATCAATCGGGGCAAATTGCCCCTTGTGTCCTTCGGACACATTACCCGACGGGGAAAAATCTGGTTTTTCGGGTGTAAAAGTTAAACCGAGTTTTTCAGCAATTTGGTTTACTATTACTAAGTTTAGGTTGGGTATTCTTTCGGGTGTTTGTTCGGTGCTTTGCTGAGCGGTAGTTTCGGGATAAAGATAAAGAGGATATATATAACCCCATTCCTTAGTTTGAAGCGATATTGCACCACTTTCCATTAGAGTTTTAGATACTAAGATGTGTTGAAAATCAAAAGTACTTTGTTGCCTAACGGTAATTAATCCTAAATTATCACCATTAAAAAAATGACGCATCGTGTCTAATCTTGGGCGACCAACAAAGCCACCAGATTTTTCCGTCATATAAATAAACCTTATATCAAATGGTCTATAAAATATTTTATAATAAGCACCCTTATTATTTATTATATCATCTTTCGCCTTTTGAGCTGTCCAACCACTGGTATCGGTCAATGAGTAATTTCTTTTTAGATTTTCAACAGTTATTTCCTTAAAATTATTTACAACTTTTTCAAGTTCATTTTTATTCATATTAATTGTTAATCCGTCATTTTTAGTTTGAATACCGGAATTTGAGTTAACAAATAATATATTTATTGAAAAACCTAATGAATATCTATCTTCTGCGTCAACATTTCTTGGAACAAAAAAGTAATTAGGGGTTTGATATTTAATTACATTCCACTTTATGGACTTATAAGAGTTTAAATTTAATGTTTCATACTTAAATTCACGTTTGCCTTGTAAATCACTATGAAGTATTTGTCCTAATCCGTTTTTATTTTTCTTGCCTGTTTTTACAAAAATGTTGATACTGACTCCCTGCATGATATCAAATACATTTTGGTCATATGAACCATCCTGACAAACTTCTTTTTTCTTAGCATTGCCATGTAAATCAAGAATATATATCTTATCAAAGCTTTCTAATAAATGTTTACGCATTTGGCGGTGTGTGACGCCATCAATAAAACTATTATTCGATATATATGCTAAAATTCCTTCACCATTTTTTTCAATGAAATGCTGTCCGTAACGAATGAATTTAATGTAGTCATCATCAAGGTTAATTTTTCTCTCATTCAAATCTTTTTTATAATCTGATATAAGGTTTTGTATCCATTCACCTTTGTTGCTGCTGCTTACCGAATATGGAGGATTCCCAATAATTACCATCACCGGCGTATCACGTTTTACCCGGTTGGCTTCGCTGGCTTCGTCAGATAACCAGCTTGCAAACAAAGTTCCGGTATCGGGGTGGTGTTCTTCAAGAGAATTGGTTAGGTAAATACGAAACCGGCCACCCCCAATCCCTCCGTTGGAGGGGCGGTATCCGGTTTCGTGAAATAACATATCCATTTTCAGGTGTGCCATGCTGTATGAAGCCATTAGCAACTCAAAACCGTTAAGCCGGGGTATTAAATGGTCTTCAACGTACTGGCTCCAGATGCCCTGCTGCCCCTCAAAGCGTTTGTAAATCTGTTTAACGATTTCGGCAAGAAATGTTCCTGTACCACATGCCGGATCAAGTATCTGTACCTTGTGTACTTCCTTTTCAACATCAACGTAAGTTACATTAGAACGCCTGTCAGCGGTGGCTTTTACAGGTTCTTTTACTTTTATTTTCGTTTTTGTGGTATCGGCTAATCCGTTTTCAAGTCCAAATTCCGTTTTAAGAATGTCGTCAACAGCCCGAACAATAAAATTTACAACCGGCTCGGGTGTGTACCAAACACCCCGGGCTTTGCGCAACTTGGGATCGTATTCAGAAAGAAAGGTTTCGTAAAAATGTATGATAGGATCTGTTTGTTGTGTCGCCTTGCCAAAATTATTCAATATAGCTGCCACATCAGATGCCTGAAAAATTGTTACTAATTCGTCCACTATCCATTTAATACGTTCGTCAAGGTCGTATCCGGCAATATACTGAAACAGTTTACGCAAAAACGGGTTGGTTTTCGGTATCAGTTCCGCAGCTTCCTGTCGGGTAAAGTCTTTGAGTGATGAATCGTGATAGCGTGCTGCAAACATTCCGTAAGCAATGGTTTGTGCATAAATATCCGAGAACTCTTTAACCGTGATGTCGTGTATCAGGTGCTGCTGAAATGCCGTTAATTGCTGCCTTATGCTGTTGTTGGCGTTTTCGTAAACCATATTTTCAGTATTCGGCTCTTCTGCAGACAAAGCTTTGTCGATAGTATTGGCAAGCAGTCGGGCTTTTGCCGCCATCATGCCTGCAAGTTTTGAGGGGCTTTTTATGGTTTGTCCGGCATAACTGCAAAAATTCTGTATTAGCCGGGTAAAAGTTTCAATATTTTCAGTTTTTGCAACAATTTTATTGCCCTGTATGTCGGCAAGGGTAACAGAGGTGGTATAATTGCCTTCAATGTACAGGCTAAACTGCAAATAATTTGTAATAATCAGGTTAGGTAACGAACTCCGGTAGCGGTCGAATTGTTCTTTGTACTGTTTGCTGTTCAAATCTGCGCCCAAATCTTTGGCTTCGATATAACCAACAGGAATTTTACGTTTGGTAATGATATAATCTGGGGCTCCGCAGGCAACACGGGTGGGTTCGTTGGTAACAAGCACATCAGGGGTAATGGTTTCTAAAAGATTTTGCAGGTCTCCACGGTAACTATGTTCTGTTGATATTCCGGCTTTGTATCGGGTGTTGATTTTTTCGATGTATTCGGGGATGGTCATTGTAACTAAAGGAGTTTAGATTTTTCAAAATCGTAAAAGAAGTTTTTGTCAATATTTATGTGCCGGAATTTGTTTAAGTATGTCCCGGTACAGAATTTATACTGAAGTTTTTGTAAAGGAATGATATAAACGGATTCGGGTTTGTCGGGCTCGCCGCCTACACCCAAAATGACAAAAACGGGAATTTTGAGCATGGCTGCATATTCAGCGTAATTTTTTACCTGATATTCTTCTGCCCAATTAATACCGCCTTTGTAAAGATTTTTACGCCATTTACACTCAACGGCAAAGGTCTTGTTTATGTCCTTCCCCGGCAAAGAGAAACTAATTTCAAGGTCGGGAAAATGGTTTGATACCGGGTATATGCCATCCACGTATTTGTCGCTTCGCCATTCTTCAACCTGAAAATAATCTCGGTCGAACTTTTTTACCACCCATTTTTCAAAGGCATCGCCTTTTTGTTTGTTTTCGTCTAAATTATCATTCATTGCTAATAGAGTAAAAATAGGTATGTAAAATTAATAAAATCCTTAAAACAAAAAAGCCGTTGAAAAACGGCTTTTTTTATGGGTTCAGGAATATTGATAATTATTCTTAAGAAAAATAAAATGATTTTCTGTTTGAGAACATGTAGTTCAGGAAATTTCAGAATAAATCGCCAAATGCACTTTTGTATCCATCGGCATCATTGCCATAAGATTTTACTCTTCCTTTATGGATCTTATAAGTACATTTTTCACCGGTAATCTTGGAAAAAACAATGATGGATTCGCTGCCGTCTTCTTCCTGCATGATTATCTTTGCAAGGTTTTTACTGTATTCTTTAGCGTCTAAGTTTTCGTAACAAATGGGACAAATGAAATTCACTATTTCACCCTCCTTAAAGTCGCTGTATTCGGGATGCATTTTAACGGTGTAATCGCCGAGTTCAGAGCTTACCAGCAACAGGCCTGATTTACCTTTGGATGTTTTTGTCAGGAAAATGATACTGTTGGATACTCTTAAATGCCCTTTACAATGGGGGCACAGAAAATTTGTTTTCATGATGACTGTGTATTTATCACATCAAATATCGTAATTTTTTTAATTATCAAGAGAATTTACAAAAAGTTTTTTGTGAATTTTAATTTGAATGAAATATAAAACCCTTTTTGGAATTGATTTTTTGCTATATTAATGCTTTGTTCTCTTGCTTTCAGGATAGTTAGAATAATCTTTTATACTTTTGCATTTTAAAAAAACAGCACATGAAAAAAATTTTAGGAATTGGCAATGCCCTGGTGGATATCATGACTCTTCTGGAATCAGAGGATTTTTTAAAGGAGATTCATATTAAGAAAGGAAGTATGCAGCTTGTTGACTTCGACCTGTCATCGGAAATATTATCCAAAACCGATACACTTAAAAAGGAATTGTCGTCGGGCGGCTCTGCAGCCAACACCATTCATGGTATCGCCAATCTGGGCATAAGTTCTTCTTTTATTGGCAAAGTAGGCAGAGACAATTACGGGCTGTTTTTTGCCGATGACATGCGCCAGAATAATATCATCCCTATGTTGTTTGAAGGAAGCGCCGACAGCGGCAGGGCCATTGCACTCATAAGCCCTGATTCGGAAAGAACATTTGCTACATACCTTGGCGCTGCCATTGAACTTACTGCCGAAGACCTGAGCGATGAACTCTTTGAAGGGCATGATTACCTTTACCTGGAAGGTTATCTGGTGCAAAACAGAGCCCTGATTAATAGAGCATTAACATTGGCATCACAGCACAAACTCAAAGTTTGCCTTGACCTGGCAAGTTATAATGTGGTTGAACAAAATGTGGATTTTTTAAATCAGATTATTCGTGATAGTATTGACATTGTTTTTGCAAATGAAGAAGAAGCTTTGGCCCTGTGTGGTAAAAACCCCGATGAAGCGCTCAATTATATTGCTGAAATGTGCGATATCGCGGTGGTCAAAACAGGGAAGAATGGCTCTTTGGTAAAAAGAGGGGATGAGATATTTAAAATACAAGCGGTAGCTGCAAATTGTATTGATACCACCGGTGCCGGAGATGCTTACGCTGCCGGATTTATATACGGGCTGGCGCACAACCTTTCGCTTGATAAATGCGGGGCCATAGGCTCGCTTATTGCTGCGAAAGTGATAGAAGTTGTTGGTGCAAAACTGGATACAAAATCATGGGAACGAATTAAAAAAGATATTGAAAAAATCACAAAGGATTAATGGATTTCCCTATATCATTGATTTAGCTGACTAAGCGCTTCATTATAATGCTGAAGAAAAAACATTGTTAAAAATCTAAAGTTTTATTTTTTCTTATTGTCTCCGTTTAATACCAATTGTATTTATTTTGTAGTCCAAGGACAAAAAATAAAATACAATGGTTAATGCCGTTGTTACATGAAAGTAGTCCAATAAGAAAAGTCGTCATTGGACTATATTGAATGTGCAATCGGTATGATTTTATTTTTTTGAAAATCCCTGGATTTTTGTGTTGGTAATAAAATTATTTTTGCAGCTCAAAATTCCCAAATGCTACAATTTGAAAAACTAAATCTCGGAACACTTGAAAAAAGCACGTTCCGGATTCATTTTGCTTATTCTATCATTGAAGGCTTTATACTTGGCGTACTTGCACTCAACGAATTTGTGTTTCTGATAAGCCTGGCAGGCACGGATGCCGGGGTGAGTGTTTTGTTTCAGTTCAGCGTATTTGTGCTGACATTTTCTATATTGCTTAATGAATGGATGCGCCGGGTGAAAAAGGTGAAAAAGTTTTTATTTCTTCTGGGGTTGATTACACGCCTTCCCTTGTTTCTGCTTCTTTTTTTCCCTGCCGGACTGAGCCATTCGGCTGACAATTACATATATCACTACATTTTTCTCGGCATTTTTTTGATGTATTATTTTGCCAATCCTATTATTTACCCAGTGATAAACCAGCTGTTAAAAACCAATTACTCACATTACAACTTCAGCATACTTTACAGCTGGTCAACCATAGTGAACAAAATCGTTATGCTGATTGTTACCTTTGCATTCGGCTGGCTGCTTGATGCAGACAAAGATGCCTACCGCTATGTTTTTCCGTTTGTGTCTGTTTCAGGAATTTTTTCTGTATGGCTGCTCACGCGCATTGAAAACAGCAACCTGACTGTTACAAGGCCGGCTTTACCCTTATGGAAATCCATCAGGGCGAACATTAAAAATATGCGCCGTAAAATGGCCGGCAACAAACCCTTTCGCGACTTTGAAGCGGGTTTTATGTTTTATGGTTTTGCTTTTATGGGCACGGTGTCGGTTATAGCCATATTTTTTCAGAAGGAGCTCTCGCTGAATTATTCGAGTGTGGCTTTCTATAAAAATTCTTATAATTTGCTGGCGATAATCATATTGCCCATGTTTGGAAAACTAATGGGAAAAATAGACCCGAGGCGCTTTGCCGCCATCACTTTTGCTTCCTTACTTTTCTACCTGCTGTTTATTATGCTTACGTCATATTTTCCCTGGTTTGTTTGGTTTAAGGGCATTAAAATCTATTATTCCTTGCTTGCTGCGATGATTTTTAACGGTGTTTTTGCAGCCACCATGGGATTGCTGTGGAGCATAGGCTCGGCATATTTCAGCCCGAAAACTGAAGTTTCGGATTACCAGGCCATACACCTGACATTAACAGGATTTCGTTCTTTCTTTGCACCTATGCTTGGACTGGGAATTTACCTGCTCATAGGTTTTACGGCGACATTTATCACGGGCATAGTATTTTTGCTGATAGCCGTAATTATTTCCATGAGGTCAATAAAAAAATATGATTTGAAGGGGTTGTAGAAGAATTTTTTTTGCAGAGCTTTCGGAAAAAAATCCAACAATTATTAGGCAAGATTATATCTCTCGGGATGTTTGGCAACTCTGCCTTTGTAGAATTTTTCAATTATCTTGAAATCCTCTTCATAATTGCCGCTGGGATAAATAATTACATCGGAAACACAACAGACTTTCTCCTTGTAATCAACATAGCAAAGCACAATGGGTATTTTAGCGGCTTTAGCAATGAAATAATAGCCTTTTTTCCAGTTGGAGGTGTATTTGCGTGTGCCCTCGGGCGTGATGATAAGGCAAAGGTCTTTTGAATTTTTAAAAATATTAACCACATGTTTTGTCACGTTGCTGCCATGAGCACGGTCGACAGGAATTCCTCCGCACCACTTTAATAAATGCCGGAGCGGGAAGTGGAAATATTCTTTCTTGATCATGAATTTTGCATTGAGTTTATGAGAAATGGCAGAAAACAGTCCTATGGGGAAATCCCAGAAACTCGTGTGGGGAGCGACAAGAAATATGCAGTTGCCAATGTTTTCAGGCATCAGCGAAACAGGTTTCCATCCGAAAAGTTTCAAAATAAAACGAAAAAAATTTCTCATTAATAAATAAATATTAAATTCCGATGTTTAACAAAACCGGTTTTTTAATTTCCGGCAAAATTCCTGAAGTGCAAAACTAACACAAAAAACAAAAATTTAGTACTTTTGCGCCGGTGAAAAATATCAGAAATTTTTGTATTATAGCGCACATTGACCACGGGAAAAGCACGTTGGCCGATCGTTTGCTCGAAGCTACAGGCGCTATTTCGGAACGCGAATACAAAGACCAGGTGCTTGATGATATGGACCTGGAACGTGAGCGGGGCATTACCATAAAAAGCCATGCCATACAAATGGAATATGATTACAAAGGTGAACATTATTTTATGAATCTCATCGATACCCCAGGCCATGTGGATTTTTCTTATGAGGTTTCACGTTCCATAGCTGCCTGCGAAGGGGCGTTATTAGTAATTGATGCCACCCAGGGAATACAGGCACAAACCATATCAAATCTTTATCAGGCCTTGGAACATGAGCTTGAAATAATTCCGGTGCTTAACAAAATGGACATGGAAAGTGCCATGCCCGAAGAAGTGAAAGACCAGATTGTTGACCTTATCGGGTGCCGCCGAGAGGATATTATTGAAGCAAGCGCAAAACTCGGAGCAGGTATTGATGAAATTCTGGAAGCTATTGTGGTACGTATTCCCTGCCCGATAGGCGATCCCGACAAACCATTGCAAGCGCTGATTTTTGACTCTGTTTTTAATTCGTACAGGGGCATTATTGCCAACTTCCGTATTTTCAACGGTACGCTGAAACGCAACGACCTGGTTAAGTTTTATGCAACAAACCACGAATATCATGCCGATGAGATAGGGGTGCTGAAACTTGATTATCAGCCTAAGGAAAAGATGTCGGCAGGGGAAGTCGGCTATATTATTTCGGGTATAAAAT
Organism: Bacteroidales bacterium; assembly: GCA_023228145.1. Lineage (NCBI taxonomy): Bacteria > Pseudomonadati > Bacteroidota > Bacteroidia > Bacteroidales > Bacteroidales bacterium. The sequence continues at coordinate 18,592 of JALOBU010000003.1, forward strand.
CGGCTAAGGAAGTGAAAGTCGGGGACACCATTACACATGTTGAAACCCCTTGCGACAAAGCTGTTTCCGGCTTTCAGGATGTGAAACCTATGGTTTTTGCGGGAGTTTATCCAGTGGATGCGGATGATTACGAAGAGTTGCGCGTTTCGATTGAAAAATTACAATTAAACGATGCTTCTCTGCATTTTGAACCGGAATCTTCCGCAGCTTTGGGATTTGGGTTTCGTTGCGGTTTTCTCGGATTGCTGCATATGGAAATTATTCAGGAGCGTTTGTACCGGGAGTTTGACATGGATGTTATCACGACGGTGCCCAATGTTTCCTTTAAAGTGTTTACAACAAAAGGCGAGGAAATTGATGTTCACAATCCGTCGGGCTTACCTCCGGCAACAAATATCGAACACATTGAAGAACCATATATCCTGGCACAGATTATTTCCAAATCAGAATACACCGGGCAGATAATGACCTTGTGTATCGAAAAAAGAGGTATTATTAAAAATCAGGTATATCTTACCAGCGACAGGGTTGAACTCACATTTGAGATGCCATTGAGTGATATTGTTTTTGACTTTTATGACAAACTCAAGAGTATTTCTCGCGGTTACGCCTCTTTTGATTATCACATTATTGGCAACAGGCCTGCTCATCTTGTTCGCCTGGATATCTTGCTTAACGGGGAAATGGTGGATGCTTTATCAACACTTATACACAGAGACTATGCTTATGATGTAGGGCGAAAAATGTGCGAAAAATTAAAAGAACTAATACCCAGGCAACAATACGAAGTAGCTATACAGGCAGCCATCGGCTCGAAAATAATTGCCCGCGAAACCATCAGACCGGTACGCAAAGATGTAACAGCTAAATGTTACGGCGGAGATATCACACGCAAAAGAAAACTGCTGGAAAAACAAAAAAAAGGAAAAAAACGCATGAGGCAGATTGGCAGCGTAGAGGTTCCACAATCGGCATTTTTGGCCGTTTTGAAACTTTAGCACTTTTTTTACTAATTTTACATCGTCGAAAAATATAAACCTATGTCAGGACATAATAAGTGGTCAACAATCAAAAGAAAAAAGGGAGCCCTTGACTCAAAGAGGTCAAAGATTTTCTCCAGAATTATTAAAGAGATAAATATTGCAGTTAAAGAAGGTGGCCCTGACCCCGACGGCAATCCGAAACTGAGGCTGGCCATCGCTAATGCCAAGGGCGCAAACATGCCCAAGGAAAATGTTCAGAGAGCCATAAATAAGGCTTCTGACAAAGATGCTTCCAGTTATTCGGAAGTTACTTATGAAGGCTACGCACCTAACGGAATTGCCATATATATTGAATGTGCAACAGACAATGTGCAGCGTACCGTCTCCAATATCCGGTCTTATTTCAACAAGCATGGTGGAAACCTTGGAACCAATGGTTCTTTAAGTTTTATTTTTGATCGCAAAGGAATTTTTCGTCTTTCTAAAGGAAATATCAACACAGATGAGTTCGAGATGGAAATAATTGATGCTGGTGCAGAGGATATTGATTATGAAGATGACACTATTGTAATTACTACTGCTCTTGAAAACTTTGGTCCCATGCTAAAGAAACTTGAAGAATTGAAGCTGGAGGTGGAAAGCGCAGAATTACAGCGTATCCCTAAAACAACCACTTCTTTAGATAAAGAGTCTTCCCAGAAGGTACTCAGGCTGATTGAAGTTTTCGAAGATGATGATGATGTGCAAAATGTATATCACAACCTGGAATTAACGGATGAACTTATAGCGGAAATTTAATCGCTGATTTAATGATAAAAAAAAGAGCAGCCAGGCGGCTGCTCTTTTTTTATAATAAAAACCTGTTGTTATTTCAGGATTTGGATTTTTCTCATGGTAACTCCATTGTCGGTATAAATACGCAGGAAATAAATACCATTGATTAAATCAGAAGTATTAATTGTAGCCTCGTTGCTCTGAACCAATGTTTCTGACACCACTTGTCCCTGAAGATTAACAATCACAATCTGTTTTATTGTGGTGTTCATGATTACATTAACAATATCTTTTGATGGGTTTGGATAAACACTGAGTGTTTCATTGGCATTATTATCATCAATTCCTGCTGGAGCTACATTTACTGTTACTGTCCAGTTCTGAGTTGTAACGCCATCAGTTGCAGTTACTGTATATGTAACAGGATTTGTAAAATCCTGAGCTACGCCGCTTTCGGGGGAAATTGTTGTTCCGCATGATGTAACAATAGTTGGTATTAAGGCAGTGACATCTGTACCAAAAGGAACAATAAGCGATACCGTATGACTTGTAGCATTTACAACGCCGACAACAGCTGGTGTCAGCCCGTTAAAATCGAAAGTCAGAATTTCTGTGGGAAGTGGTGAGCTAAAATATTCTACATTACTCAACTGCCCTGCACCTGAAGCATCGAATCCGGTTGCAACATAGTATCTGATTTCGTCATCTATAAGGAACGTTGCTGCTGCGTATCCTATTGCAGGAGTTGTTTTATCCTGTAGCGCAGTCCATGAATTATTTATAATATTATAAATATAAGTTTTTGGCACGGCTCCCCAGTAACCGCCAGCAACACCATCATTGCCTCCTGTATAAATTACTTCACAAGGGGACCATAAATCAGCCTTGATTTTATAAACCCCACCCGTAGGACAAACAGCTCCACTAGTCCAAGTAATAAGATCAGGGTTGGAGCCATCAACGGTTCCAATATAAACATTACCGCTAATAACATCATTAACAATACCCTGAATATAAACCAACTTATTATCAGTTGCAACTAAACTACCTCCGAATACTCCTGTAATAGAAGAAATAGCACTGGATGTTGTCCACGTATTTGTAGAAATATTATAACGATAGGTAGTATTTACAGCACTGCTGCCATTGTGACCACCAACACAATATATGTTTCCATTTATTGCTGCGATATTTGTCCATCCTAAAGCAATAGGTAGATTTGCTAAAGTTGACCAGGAATTACCTGCAATATCATATTTGTAAAAAACATTGGTATAAACACTATTAGCATCTGAACCCTGTAATACATAGATGTAATCCCCAACAGTCACAGCGCAGTTCACAAGACTCGTATCAGGCATCACTGCTCCAGCGCTCCATGTGCTTGTTTCAATATTATAAATCGAGAGATTTGTTCCAATGCCCGATACATTATCATTGCCTCCAATGGAATAAAGAAAATGATTTGTCCCGTTGAAATATCCTGCAGAAGCTCCTAAATAAACAGGGGCCGGAATTGTACCGGTTGCTGCTACCCAGGCCTGGGGTGTTACCGTAACGTCTTGGTCTAAAGTATCGTTAGCAGTATTCCCGTCAAGTGCAACAGTAACAAATGCCGTTAAAGTATTATCGCCATCAGCGGGAGTCCAGTTCGGGAATGTAACATCATAAGTGGAGTCAGGAGCAATTGAAGTAGAAACATTGACCGTTTGGTTATAAGCTGCGCCGTCTTTTAATGTAACTGAATAACTAGCTTCAGCAGTAGCACCAACATTTTCAACTGTAACCACAGGAGCAACTGTGGAGCCTGAAAGAAGGAATCCTTTAGGTGTTATATTTGTAACGGTCAGGTCATGTGTTTCAGGTGCAAAAACCAGAATATCATCAACAGCCCAGTACCATGAATAATCTCCGATCCATCTCCATTTGATTTTTACTTGAGAATGTCCGGCAGCTATAGCAGAAATATTATATTCTGCAGCTTCTGCATTTGCAGTTGATGTTGCACTCCAAGCCTGCAAAGATGTCCAATTTGTTCCATTGTCACCGCTGACAAATACTTCTGCAGATCCGCCAAATCCGGCTTCAAAATAATGTTCAAATGATAGTTTAACAGCAGTTAAACCTGAGCAATCAAATGCCGGTGAAATTAAATCGGCATTTTCTGCCAATCCATCATTACCTAAATCATCGCTGTCAAAAATGGCAAAACCATTTGCTGCCGTTGTTGTGTTAATTATTTGTTCACCCGGATTGTTAAACACCCAAACTCCACCGCCTGTGTTGTCAATAGTGTCCCATCCTACAGGCAAAATACCATCACTGAAATCTTCAGAAAAAATGGTGGCTTTTGTGTTTAAGATATTATGCAGTTTAACTGTTTTGCCTTCAGCAAAATATTTGTTTCCTGCATTTACACTAGGGGAAGAACTTAAATTCAAAACACTTTGAAGATTGTTTTGATTTGCTTTTTGGGCGCATAAACTAAATGCGACTAAAAAAGCTGTGATCATTGTAAATGTAATTTTTTTCATTTTTTTTGAGTTTTAGTGAATAAATAATTTCTTTACTGCAAGTTTAAGCTATTTATTTATATAAAATTAGTTATTAGGGAAATTTATTTTTTTAAGGGCATTTTTTTGAATTAACAAAATATTCAAATAACATTGTATCTTTGTGTTTTAACAGTAAAAATAATTGTTCGTCTGAAAACAATAATTTATGAATAAAGTTTTTTTATTTATGGTTGTTTTGTCTTTATCCGGCAACATCATTATGGCACAGGATGTAAATAAAAAGATGTTTGATGAAAAAAGCCAGAAAAATATACTTGTTGGGATATGTACCCGTGAGGGTTTATTGTCCTGCCCGTTTGCTGAAGATTATTATCTGGAATACCCGGCTTACAAACCTGATGAAGCGGTTTTGAATGAGTTTAAAGGCTTGTTTAGTGAAATAAGTTGTGTTTTGGTGCTGGGAACATGGTGCGGCGATAGCAAAGAACAGGTGCCACGCTTTTTTAAAATTCTGGATTTGTCAGAAACTCAATTTGAAAGTTTCGAAATATTTTGTGTTGACCGGAATAAAGAAGCAGAGGGCATGGATGTCAAAACAAAATGTAACATAGAAAAAGTTCCTACATTTATTTTTTATAAGGGTGAAAAAGAAATAGGCCGTATCATTGAAACTCCTGTTAACAGCCTTGAAAAAGACATGCTTGAAATATTATCTAATTGATTTTCTTTAAGATTTCTTTTTGTTGTTTTTCAAATCCGGGTTTGCCCAGCAGGGCGAACATATTATTCTTGTATGCTTCAACACCCGGCTGGTCAAAAGGATTTACATCAAGCATATATCCACTGATGCCACAGGCAAATTCAAAGAAATACAATAACTGTCCGAGATAAAATTCATTTATTTCCGGAATACGTATTTCAATAACCGGTACTCCACCGTCGGTGTGAGCTACAGAGGTTCCCAGGGTAGCCATACAATTTATATCATGAATGCTTTTGTCTGCGAGATAGTTTAATCCATCATCATCAGTTTTTTCATGCGGAACTTTCAGCAATGCCCGGGGCTTTTCAGTAAGAAGCATGGTTTCAAAGATGATTCTTTGTCCTTCTTGTATGTATTGCCCCAACGAATGTAAATCCGTGCTGAAAATTACACCCGCGGGGAAAATCCCCTTTCCGTCTTTTCCTTCACTTTCTCCGAATAACTGTTTCCACCATTCCGTAATATAAAAAAATTCCGGCTCAAAACTGGCCATGATTTCGATGGATTTATTAGTACGGTATAATGCATTTCTTAATGCTGCATATAAGCATGCAGGGTTATCTTTAAATGCAGGTGATTTTAATAATTCATTCTGCATATATGCCCCCCCTCTTAAAAACGAAGAAATATCAAACCCTGCAACTGCGACAGGAAGCAATCCAACCGGGGAAAAAACAGAGTATCTGCCTCCTACATCATCGGGAATAATAAAAGTAGTGTAGTTTTCTTTGTCTGCCAGTTTTTTCAGGGCACCTTTTTCTTTATCGGTTATAGCGATAATGCGTTTTCCGGCATTTATTTTTCCGTATTTTTTTTCAATGTGTTTTTTTAAAAGCCGGAAAGCGAGTGCCGGCTCGGTGGTAGTTCCCGACTTGGATATGACTACGATGCTATAATCCTTATTATTGAGAAAATTTAACAGGTCATTCAGATAACTACTGCTTATATTGTGCCCTGCATAAAGTATCCGGGGATGCCCTTTTTTATATTCAGGGAAGCTATGGCTAAGTGCCGAAATAACAGCTCTTGCTCCCAGATAAGAACCACCTATTCCAATGACGACAATTACTTCAGAAATTTTTTTGATGCGCTCCGATTCTGTGATGATTTTATTATATGATTTTGATTTAAAAATTTTGCCGGGTAAATGAAGCCATCCCAGAAAATCATTGCCCTTGCCTGCTTTTCCATTTAGTTGTTTGTATGCAATATTTGCTTCTTTTTGAAGCGATTTAATTATATCATAGCTAACAAAAGGAATCACCCTGTCAATGTTTATTTTGATGCTTTTCATTTTTTTCTTAATTTTGGTGTGAAATTATAAAATATAAAATAAAAAAGAGCGGTTAAATCCGCTCTTCCTTAGAAATTAATAACCAAAATTATAATAACCAAAAATTTTTAATAATTAATTATTTATATAATACAAAAATTATTTTAACGGAATAAAGGTACGCATAAAAAGATACCTCGCTCTGTTAAGATAGGTTAATAATAGTTAATATTTGTTAATTTAGATAAATAGATTTGATGAATAAAAAGGTGGTTTACCTGGTGATTTTCCTGATGATGATGGCAATGATAGTGTTGTTTTCCATTCAATTTTACTGGATGAAAAACGCCATTGCCATGGGAGAAGCAAATTTTACGAGAAGTATCAATGAGGCCATGAACAATGTGATTTATAAGCTGGAAAAGCTTGAAATTGCAGAGCAGATACGTTCCAAAATGTATCGGAACAAACAGGGAAAAAAAATAATGCAAACCATTGATTCTATAAACAGAGTGTATGCAAAGGAAATTGAATCTGTTAATGCAGATACTTTGGATAATGACAGTTCTCAGGTATCAAAAAACATCTTTAATGTTACCAGCGAAAAAATAAATGTAACGGTTTTACAGGAGCACACCGGCGAAATTATTAAAACCTATGACACTACCATTGTTACTATTAAAAAACGAATGAATTCTCCCGACCCGTCTTCTCCTGTAATTTCTGATATTCCCGGATTATCTTATGGTATTGATAGCATGTTGTCGAAGGAAGTTGATATTCTGAAAGAGAATATAGACAAATATCTTGACAGAACAACGCTTGTAAATGATGTGTTTAACGACCTGTTTAATTTTAAACACTACGATGATATTGAAAACAGGTTGAATTTTATTATTCTTGATTCAATGATACAAGAGGAATTGCGAAAAAAAAATATTTATTCCGACTACGAATTTGGTGTTTACAGCCCGTTGAGAAATGTTATGATTATTGAAAAAACAGGGCATTATCATAAAAAACTACTTGAAGAAGGTTATGCTTTCAATATTTTTCCGAGGGATTTGTTTATGACCCCGGAATATCTTATGATTTATTTCCCTAACAAAGCAGCTTATCTTTTTATGCAAAACTGGCAGATGATTTTACTTTCTTTCATTCTGATTTTTATCATTGCTTTTTCGTTTAGTTACACAATAATTACAATTTTTAAGCAAAAGAAACTATCGGAAATGAAAAACGACTTCATCAATAATATGACACACGAGTTTAAAACCCCTATTTCAACCATTGCACTTTCCTGTGAAGTATTGTCCGATAACAGTGTGGAAAAATCACAACCACTATATAATAATTATATTCGTGTTATAAATGAAGAGAACAAAAGGCTGGGCGCTATGGCTGAGAAAATATTGCAAACGGCTGTGATTGACAAAGGACAGGTAAATTTACATACCGAACTCATTGATATACACAAAATTATTAATGAAACTGTCCAAAGCATCCGGATACAGGTTGAGGTGAAAAAAGGTATGATAAAAACAGAGCTTAATGCAGAAAACACTTTAATAAGCGCCGATAAAACCCACATAACAAATGTTATATATAACGTGATTGATAATGCCAACAAGTATTCCATTGTGAACCCGTATATCATTGTTAAAACCAACAGTGACAACAAGGGGATTCATATCACCGTTTGCGATAATGGCATTGGAATAAGCAAAGCAAACCAGAAGAAAATATTTGACAGGTTATACAGGGTGAACACCGGTAATGTCCACAATGTAAAAGGTTTCGGACTGGGGCTTCATTATGTGAAAACTATTGTGGAAACACATGGCGGAAAAGTAAACGTGGAAAGTGAAATTAAAAAAGGAACCACAATTTTTATTTTTCTGCCTTTTGATTGTAAAAAATAATAATGTATATGAAAAAGAACATTAAAATATTATTAGCAGAAGATGACAAAAACCTTGGAGAAGTTCTGAAAACTTATCTGGAGGTAAAAGGGTTTACCACAATGCTTTGTGTAAATGGTGATGATGCGTTAAATGCTTATATGGCAGAAAATTACGACCTCTGCGTTTTTGATATAATGATGCCCTTAAAAGATGGCTTTACGCTGGCAAAAGAAATCAGGAAAAAAGATAAAAAAATCCCTATACTTTTTTTAACAGCCAAGTCCATGCAGGAGGATATTCTTAAGGGTTTTCAGCTTGGTGCTGACGACTATATCACAAAACCTTTCAGCATGGAAGAACTTTTGATGCGTATGACAGCAATATTGCGCCGTTCAGCGGGAAACGAAAAAACAGGAGTCCCAGTTCATACTTACAAACTTGGAAATTATATATTTGATAATACCCGGCAGTTGCTGGCTTTTCAGAACAATGAGCAGAAGCTGACTTCTAAGGAATCTGAACTATTACGCCTGCTTTGTGAATATGCCAACGATGTTCTTGACCGCAGTATTGCGTTAAAAGAAATCTGGCATGACGATAGTTATTTCAATGCAAGAAGCATGGATGTTTATATAACAAAGCTGCGCAAGTACCTGAAAGAAGATAATAGTGTGGAACTGATAAATGTTCACGGAACAGGGTTCAAGCTGGTTGGAAACATTGAACCTGTTTAAGAAAATCACAGCATTGGAAAATATTGTTTTATCTTGCCGCCAACAGGTCAACAGAAATGTGTACCTTTGTGCTCTTAAATTTTATACTAAATGGAAACAATTATGACTCAAAAGATTGCATATAAAGTCGCAGATATTAACCTGGCAGAATGGGGCAGAAAAGAAATTGAAATTGCCGAAAAGGAAATGCCGGGGCTTATGGCTTTACGCGAAAAATATGGAAAAGAAAAACCATTAAAAGATGTAAGAATTTCCGGCTCTTTGCATATGACGATACAAACAGCCGTACTTATCGAAACACTAAAAGAACTCGGAGCTGATGTGCGTTGGGCAAGCTGTAATATTTTTTCAACCCAGGACCACGCTGCGGCAGCTATCGCCAAAACAGGTGTCCCCGTATTTGCATGGAAAGGCGAAACCCTCGAAGATTATTGGTGGTGCACGCTTCAGGCATTATCTTTCCCCGGAGGAAAAGGCCCGCAACTTGTGGTTGATGACGGCGGTGATGCCACTTTACTGATTCACAAAGGATATCATGCGGAAAATGATGCTGCAATTCTTGATAAAAAAGCAAACAGCAATGAAGAACAGGTAATCCTCAACCTGCTGAAAAAAGTTCTGCTTGAAGAACCCGGGAAATGGCATAATCTGGTGAAAGACTGGAAAGGTGTTTCGGAAGAAACCACCACCGGCGTTCACCGTCTTTATCAAATGTTTGAAAAAGGAGAACTCCTTGTCCCGGCCATAAATGTGAATGATTCCGTTACCAAATCGAAATTTGATAACCTTTACGGCTGCCGCGAATCGCTTGCCGATGGAATAAAACGAGCTACGGATGTGATGATAGCAGGAAAAGTGGTAGTGGTTTTAGGTTACGGCGATGTGGGCAAAGGCTGTGCAAAATCCATGAGGTCTTACGGCGCCCGTGTCATTGTAACTGAAATTGATCCGATATGCGCCCTTCAGGCGGCCATGGAAGGCTTTGAAGTTTCGCTGGTGGAAAACACTCTGGCAGAAGGGAATATTTTTGTTACCACTACCGGAAATCGCGATGTTATTACCGTTGAGCACATGGCAAAAATGAACGACCAGGCTATTGTTTGCAATATTGGGCATTTTGATAATGAAATTCAGGTGGATAAACTGGAAAATTTTCGCGGAATTAAGAAAATTACCATTAAGCCACAGGTTGACAAATACATTTTCCCTGATGGCCATGCCATCTTTATGCTTGCCGAAGGCCGCCTAGTTAACCTGGGTTGTGCCACAGGGCATCCTTCCTTTGTGATGAGCAATTCATTCACCAATCAAACCCTTGCCCAGATTGATTTATGGAAAAACAGGGACATTTATAAAATTGATGTTTACAGGCTCCCAAAATATCTTGACGAAGAAGTTGCCCGCCTGCATCTTGAAAAAATCGGAGTTAAACTGACAAAACTTACAAAAGAACAAGCCGATTACATTGGTGTTCCGGTTGAAGGGCCATACAAGGCAGAACATTACAGGTATTAGCAGTTAGCAGTTAACAAGTGCAGGGCAAATTTTTTAAGCATATACAGAGATTTGGTTTTTTTACATGAAGTGATGACATGTTGAGGAAAATAGAAAAGACAATAAATATAATTATAGTATTTTTATTTATACTTTTTGTCATTTCCTGTGCCAATATTGTTTCACCATCGGGCGGGCCCAGAGATAATATTCCCCCTATGGTAAAGTCTTCCGAACCGGCAAATTATGCAGTAAATTTTAAAGATAAAAAAATAAAAATTACTTTTAATGAGTATGTTTCCCTGAAAGACCAGGCCGGCCAGGTGGTGGTTTCGCCGCCCACCGATGAAGAATTTGAATTTGGTATCAAAGGAAAATCCATCATCATTAATTTGCCCGACAGCCTGAAAGATTCGACCGTATATACGATTTATTTCGGAGAGTCTGTTTGTGATATAACAGAAGACAATCCCATTTCCAATTATGAATTTTCTTTTTCAAGAGGCGGCATTATGGATTCATTGCAAATGCAGGGTATAATCATAGATGCACTCTCTCTGGAGCCGGTAAAAGGCGTTTATATTATGCTTTATGACAACGACGAAGATTCAACTCCCGTAAAGCAAAAACCGCTTTATATTACAAAAACCAACGCAAAGGGGAAGTTTATTCTTAAACACATTAAGCCCGGCAGGTTTAAAATATTTGCACTGTCAGATATGAATTCAGATTTGTTATTCAACCAACCCAACGAAAGTATTGCTTTTTCCGATAGTCTGCGAACGCCACAATACATCAATAAAAAATCTGACAGCCTGGCAAAAGCGGATTCCACCTATGTGCCGGAAGTTGTCAGAAATATTGAACTTAAAATGTTTTTACAGCCCGATTCTGTTCAAAAATTGTTGAAAGCACGTTCAGAAGTTTACCGGCAGATTAAATTGATTTTTAAGAATCCGGTAAAAGAGTTAAAAATAAATGTGTTGAACAAAATTTTACCCGAAAACTGGAAAACAGATGAATTCTCACTAAGCAAGGATACACTTACCTGCTGGCTTATGGACCCGGATGCAGATTCCCTGAAACTTGAAATTGTTGATGATGAATATATTGTTGATACTGTGACGATTGCATTAAGGCAAAAGCCAACAGATGATAAAAAGCCACACAAACCCGGTGGTAAAAATGTTGAGGAAATAAGCAAATTGGCATTATCATCTTCTGCAAGTTCAGGTTCGCTGCCTTATTATAAACTCCTGCTGCTGAAATGTGCAAACCCTCTTGCCTCTTTCGATTCATCGAAAATCATTTTATCTGAAAAAAAAGACAGCCTGTTGATTCCGGTTACTTTTAGAGCATCTCTGGATGAAAATCCTGTAAAAAGGACATGTGTCATAAATTATGACTGGCAGCCAAAAACTACATATAATTTACTCGTATTGCCAGGAGCTTTTACCGACATTTATAAATTGACTAACGACAGCCTGAAAGTTACTTTTACAACAAACAGTCCGGAAGATTATGGTAAATTATTTTTTACATTAAAGCATGAAAGCATTGAAAAGAAGTATCTCATTCAATTATTAACTGAGAGCAATACTCTTATTTCTCAGAAAAATGCAGGTAACAACCAGATTGTTTTCGAGAATTTAATACCGGCAAATTATAAAATTCGTATTGTTGAAGATGTAAATAAAAATGACAAATGGGATACAGGAGATTATTTTAAAAGAAAACAACCTGAGCCGGTATTTTACTTCCCCCAGCAAATAAATATACGTGCAAACTGGGATACCGAATTTGATTTTGTGCTGCAATAAATAATGATTGTTTGTTAAAAACCTAATTTGGTAGTTAATAATTATTTTTAACTATTTTTAACATTATTGTTTAAAGAAGTGTATTTTTGCAAAAAAATATTATGAATATTTCACATATTGAACACATCGGAATTGCAGTTAAAAACCTTGAAGAAAGCATAAAATACTACGAAAACGTATTGGGTTTCAAGTGTTATGCTGTGGAAGAGGTGGCTGAACAGAAAGTAAAAACGGCATTTTTTATGGTTGGCCAGACGAAAATTGAATTGCTTGAATCAACAGATCCGGAGGGACCTATTGGCAGATTTATCGAGAAAAAAGGAGAGGGTATACACCACATAGCGTTTGCTGCCCGCGATCTCGAATCATCATTGACCGAACTGGAATCCAAAGGGGTACAATTGATCGACAAAACACCGCGTAAGGGCGCCGAAGGCCTGCATATTGCTTTTTTGCATCCCAAATCAACCATCGGCGTACTGACTGAATTATGTGAAGACAAAAACAAAAAGTGATCCGCAAGGATATTTACACTGAAAAGTAAAAAGAGTATCATAAATTCCTGAATGTAAATAATATAAAAAAATTACAATATGGCTTTACAAGACAAAATAAAAGAGCTGCTCGACAAACGGGAACAGGCAAAACTCGGCGGAGGCCAAAAACGCATTGATTCACAGCACAAAAAAGGAAAACTCACGGCGAGGGAAAGAATAGACATGCTTTTGGATGAAGGCAGTTTTGAGGAGTTTGATATGTTTGTAACCCATCGTTGTACAAATTTTGGGTTGGAAAAAGAAACGTACATGTCGGATGGTGTTGTTACCGGATATGGAACCATTGACGGACGTATGGTGTATATTTTTGCTCAGGATTTTACGGTTTTCGGCGGTTCGCTTTCAGAGACCTTTGCACAGAAAATCTGCAAAGTAATGGATATGGCCATGAAAGTAGGTGCCCCGGTCATCGGCATCAACGACAGCGGCGGAGCCCGCATTCAGGAAGGCGTTACCAGCCTTGCCGGATATGCTGAAATTTTTCAGCGTAATATTATGGCATCGGGTGTTATACCTCAGATTTCAGCCATTTTCGGCCCTTGTGCCGGTGGCGCCGTGTATTCTCCTGCCTTGACGGATTTTATCATGATGACCAAGAAAAACAGTTATATGTTTGTGACCGGCCCCAAGGTGGTAAAAACCGTTACCGGAGAAATAATAACGGATGAAGAACTCGGTGGCGCCATGATTCATGGAACAAAATCCGGCGTCAATCATTTTGTGGCAGAAGATGAACAGGAAGGGTTTATGCTGATAAGAAAACTTCTGAGCTATCTTCCGCAGAACAACCTCGAAGATCCACCCTTAGCGCCCTGCGACGATCCTATTGATCGTCTGGAAGATTTTCTCAACGAGATCGTTCCCGATAATCCAAATAAACCTTATGATGTAAAAGATGTTATTCACGCTATCGTAGATGAGGGTGAGTTCTTTGAGGTCATGAGGCATTTTGCCCCAAACATTGTGATCGGGTATGCAAGGTTTAACGGTATGTCGGTCGGTATTGTAGCGAATCAGCCCAACTACCTTGCCGGGGTGCTTGATATCAATGCCTCGCGCAAAGCCGCACGTTTTGTACGCTTCTGCGATGCCTTTAATATTCCTCTGGTTACTTTGGTCGATGTGCCGGGATTTTTACCGGGTACCACTCAGGAATACGGCGGGATTATCATTCATGGCGCTAAACTTTTATATGCTTATGGCGAAGCTACAGTGCCCAAGGTTACTGTAACGCTGCGTAAATCTTATGGCGGCGCCCATGATGTGATGAGTTCCAAACAACTGAGGGGGGATATCAACTATGCATGGCCTTCAGCGGAAATCGCTGTTATGGGACCCAAAGGCGCTATTGAAGTTTTATTCCAGAAAGACCTCAAGGAAATAACTGATGAAGCAGAAAAAGAAAAATTCATCGCCCAGAAGGAAAATGATTACAAGGATAAATTTGCCAATCCCTACCAGGCGGCAAAATACGGATATATTGACGATGTGATCGAGCCGAGAAATACCAGGTTCCGGGTGATTCGCGCACTGCAGTCGCTGGCAACAAAAAAGGATTCCAACCCTCCGAAAAAACATTCCAACTTACCACTTTAATTGTACAGTTATGGCAGTTTTTAGAAAGAAAAAAATAGAAAAACCTTTGGTCGAAGAAGTGGTTCAGGAAACCAACTTTGATGAAATCGCGGCCGTAATTGCTATGGCAATAGATATGCATGTCAGGGATATTCACGATTACGAAAAAACTGTATTGACCATTCAGAAAGTTATGCGGCCCTATTCACCCTGGAGCTCAAAAATTTATGGATTGCGCCAGACCCCGTTGCATATTCCCCGCCAAAGATTTAAATAATAGTCATTAATCTAAATAACCGAGATATGAGTAAATATAAATTTCAAATAAATAAAAATCAGTACGAAGTCGAAATATCCAATATTGATGATAATATTGCAGATGTTTTAGTTAACGGCACTTCATACAAGGTTGAAGTTGACAAGTCGTTGCAGACGACAAAAACGCCAAAACTGGTACGGACTGTAGCTGTACCTTCGACAGATGCATCGCCTCAGACTGCCAAAACCTCATCGCCTTCTGCTCCTAAAGGAAGCGGCGTGGTCAAATCCCCCCTGCCGGGTATCATTTTAAACATTTATGTTAATGTTGGCGATTCCGTGTCGATCGGGCAAAAAATAATTACTCTTGAAGCAATGAAAATGGAAAACAATATCAATTCTGATAAAGAAGGGAAAGTAACCAATATCAAAGTTAAAAAGGGTGATGCTGTTATGGAAGGTGATGTTCTAGTGGAAATTAATTAATTTGGTATATTGTTATGAATCCTGTTACAATTTATTGGATCGTTTTTATTGCGTTATTCATAGTGGTTTTTTTAATAGATTTTTATGTTACCGATCACCGGAAAGGCCAGTTGACGGTAAAAACTTCGTTGAAATGGACCGCACTATGGATCAGTATCGCTTTGCTTTTCGGAGTTTCTCTTTATTTTTTCTTTCCGCAAAATCCCGATAGTGCAGTAAAAACAGGACCTGTGATGATGACGAAATTCATTTCAGGGTATTTAACGGAATATTCTCTTTCGGTTGATAACCTTTTTGTTTTTATCATGATCTTTTCTATGATGGCGGTAAGTGCAAAAAATCAACCCCGTTTGTTAAAACTGGGGATTTTAATCTCCATCGTATTGCGCATATTGTTTATTTTAGTGGGAATGGAACTTGTGGAACAATTCCATTGGATCATATATATATTTGGCGCTATTCTTATTTGGACCGCCTACAAAATGGCTTTTACCAAAGAAGATGACCAGGTTGATCCTACAAAAAATATTCTTTACAAAGGTGCATCAAAGCTTTTTCCTGTTGACCCGGACAAGGATCCTCATAAATTTATACATAAAATAAACGGGAAATGGCACATAACATCCATCTTGCTGGTGCTTCTGGTACTGGGGTCTACCGATGTTTTGTTTGCGGTGGATTCTATACCTGCTATTATTGGCGTTATCAAGGAAGGTGCGACCAACATTTTAACACCCGGGGAAGAAAATTTTATTGCCATAACCTCCAATGTTTTTGCTGTGATGGGACTGATTTCTTTATTTTTCGCACTTAAAGGAATTATTGGCCTGTTCCGTTTTTTAAAACACGGGGTCAGTTTCATACTTTTCTTTATTGGCGCTAAAATGTTAGTGTCGGCTATTCCTGCCGTAGGGAAATTTTTCTCCATGCACTCATGGGTTTCCTTAGTAGTAATTGTCTCTACCTTGACCCTGTCCATTCTTCTATCTATGGTTATCTCAGAAAAAAAAGAAATCAATGAATTAAAAGAAGAAGTTGAAACTTTGAAGGATGATATATTAGATTAAAAAACAATATTTATACAATAATTAAATAATAGTCTTATGGATTTTGAAAGCTTGTTACCGGTTCTTTATAGTATTACATGGCAAAACCTGGTAATGATCGCTGTGGGTTTAACACTCATTTATCTTGCCATCGCTAAGCAATACGAACCAAATTTATTACTGCCCATGGGTTTTGGTGCAGTGTTAGTGAACATCCCTTTAACTTCAGCACTTACCCAAATTGATCCGGTAACCGGAAAAGCACTGGAAGGAGCTTTAACAGTTTTTTACGAAGCCGGTATTGCCAATGAAGTTTTCCCGTTGCTTATTTTCATAGCTATCGGGGCGATGATTGATTTTTCTCCTTTGTTTAAAAATCCTTTGTTGTTATTATTCGGTGCAGCCGCCCAGTTTGGTATATTCCTGACCATGATGGGTGCGACATTGCTCGGATTCGACTTGAAAGAAGCCGCTTCTATAGGTATTATCGGTGCTGCAGATGGCCCGACTTCCATTTTTGTATCTGCGAGGTTTGCTCCGGAGTTGTTAGGTCCTATTTCTGTGGCTGCCTATTCGTATATGGCTCTGGTGCCCATCATTCAACCTCCGGTAATCCGCTTGCTGACAACCAAAAAAGAACGTTGTATTCACATGGAAGCCCATGCCAAAAACGTATCAAAAACTTCGCTCATACTTTTTCCAATAATTGTAACCATATTTGCCGGTATCATAGCTCCTTCCTCGCTTGCACTCATTGGATTTCTGATGTTTGGCAACCTGATAAGAGAGTGTGGTGTGCTGAATAAGTTATCGTTGGCTGCACAGAATGAATTATCAAGCATTGTTACTATCCTGCTGGGGATTAGCATCGCAAGCACTATGACTGCCGAGCGATTTGTAAGGCTGGACACCCTGATGATCATCGGCTTGGGACTGGTTGCTTTTATCTTCGATACGTTTGGAGGAGTTATGTTTGCCAAGGGTATGAATATTTTCCTGCCTGCACGCAAGAAAATCAATCCTATGGTCGGCGCCTGCGGTATTTCCGCTTTTCCGATGTCGGCCCGTGTAATACATGGTATGGGGCAAAAAGAAGACCCTACCAATTATTTGCTCATGCATGCCGTGAGTGCTAACGTAGGCGGGCAAATCGGCTCTGTTGTTGCCGGAGGCCTTATTCTGTCGTTGATTCCGTTATTTTGTTAAACAAGGAGGCGAATATGAATAATTTTGAAGCAGCATTAGAAAATTTTGAATCAGCATTAGAAGTTACAGGCCTGGGGATGCTCGGCATTTTTTTATTTATGATAATTTTCTTCTTTGCCATCAAAGCAATAGACAAATTATTTCCTCATAAACAAAAATCTGAGTAGCATCTGTTGTTTGGAGCTTTAGCACCGGAATCTGTTCCGGCGTTGATGGTTTGTGGTTAATCAATACATTGAAACTACTGCCCCCAACGAATTTGCGTAATATCGAGGTGGGGGGTATCCCTCTGGATTCCATAGATTTAAAGTAGCTGAAAAATTTTAACAACCTTTTGGTTTCCGAATATTCAACCTGGTTGGGTTGTACCTCCATCAGTATGTGTTATATCAATAAAGTTAATTGTCTTCGGCTGAAATACTTCATAAGAAAGTTCTTCATTGCAATTATTTACCAATGCGCAAAGTATGGGATACTTCAGTTTAATATCGAGGTTTTCAGCGATACAAAGCAGTGATGTCCCCCTTGAAATTTCCTGTGTAATACCATTGTTTATTCACCTGACCTTAATATTCTGATTGAAAGCTTGTTTTTGAGTCATTTTGATTTTTAATTTATTAACATAGTAATACGAATCATTAATACAAAAACATTTAACGTAGGCTTAGGTAATTATGATTTGCAGATTTAATTAAAATTATTTTTTACATTTTTTATTCAGTCGCGTTAGAATTAAAAGATAAAGATTATTAAAAAAAAATTTATATTTTTGTTGACCCCAAAACACGGGTAAATATTTTTTCATGGAGAATTATATTGTTTCAGCTCGTAAGTACCGCCCTTCTACTTTCGAAATGGTTGTGGGTCAGGACACTATCACTTCAACCCTGAAAAATGCCATAAAAAACGATAAGCTGGCCCAGGCTTTTTTATTTTGCGGACCACGTGGTGTTGGTAAAACCACCTGTGCAAGGATTTTAGCTAAAACAATAAACTGCCAGAACCTTAAAGATAACTGTCAACCCTGCGATGCATGCCCTTCTTGTGTATCCTTTAACGAACTAACATCTTTCAATATACACGAACTGGATGCTGCATCAAATAATTCTGTTGATGACATACGAGCTTTGGTTGACCAGGTGCGCATACCTCCTCAGGTTGGAAAATATAAAGTGTATATCATTGACGAAGTTCACATGCTATCATCTGCCGCATTCAATGCGTTTTTAAAAACACTTGAAGAACCCCCTTCGTTTGCAAAATTTATTTTAGCCACAACAGAAAAACACAAAATACTTCCCACTATTTTATCCCGCTGCCAGATATTTGATTTTAAAAGAATTACAGTGGAAGGCATGGCTTCTTATCTTGCATATGTTGCCGAATCCGAAAAAATTTCCGCCGATACCGACGCCCTGCATACCATAGCTCAAAAAGCCGACGGTGCTATGCGCGATGCACTTTCTATTTTCGACCAGTTAGCTATTTCCACAAACAACCGCATCACATTTCAGTCTGTTATTGATAATTTGAATATTCTCGATTATGAATATTATTTCAAGATGACGGAAATAATCCTTGAGAGCAGATACTTCGATGCTTTAAACCTTATTGATACTATATTGGAAAATGGTTTCGACGGACAGATATTTCTGGAGGGATTTGCTTCGCATCTCCGTAACCTCTTGGTTTGTAAAAATACATCAACACTGAATCTTCTCGAA
The DNA here is from genome assembly GCA_023228145.1 of Bacteroidales bacterium. Classification (NCBI taxonomy): domain Bacteria; kingdom Pseudomonadati; phylum Bacteroidota; class Bacteroidia; order Bacteroidales; species Bacteroidales bacterium. Next base: position 37,705 of record JALOBU010000003.1, read on the forward strand.
GCAAGTGAAAATATTAAAAACAAATATGCCCAGCTTGCCAAACAATGTGACGATGATTTCATAATCAGAAACTTAGATATTGTCAACCGTTTTGATTTTGAGTATAAAAGCAGCAACCACAAGAGGTTGCATCTGGAGCTGGCGTTTATTAAAATGTGTAGTCTAAATGAAGGCCCAGCAGAAAATGCCCAGACTTCATATCCGCTGAATAAAAAAAAAACTGAGCCGGTAGAAAAAAAAGCGGAAGATAAAAAAGAAACTTCCTATACATACACTGACAAGCCCGATTTTACAGAAAAAAACGAAATTAAAAAAGCTGTATTATCCGCCGGAAAAATAATTTCCATTACAGAGGATAAAGAAAAAACACATACCATCGCTGAAGAAAAAAAGATTGATTATGGCAACGAAACTATTACTTCTGAGTCTTTAGAAAAAGCCTGGGACGAGATGGCCAGCCAATATGAAAAACAAGCAAGTTTTTACAGAGCACTGAAAAGCAGAAATCCGGAAATAGACGAAACGGGAAATATTTATTTTTTGTTTGACAACAAAATTCAGTATAGCGAATTCAAAACAAAAAAGCCCGAAATACTTCACAAATTAAGAGTTGCTTTAAAAAATGGTAATGTGGATATTGACGGAGGAGTGTCCGAAATGACGGAAGATAACACTCAGCCGTTCACTTCTGAAGAAAAATACCGCAAAATGCTTGAAAAAAATCCTGATTTAAAGAAATTTAAAGATAGCCTTGACTTGGAAATTGAATAAAAGAGTTGTAATTCATATTGAAAAAATTGAGAAGGCTCGCAGAGGTCAAAATAATTTAAAGCTTATATAAAAACTAATTTGTAACATTTAAACCCACAACTTGTCCATATAAACAAAATTAACTTCAACGATTATGAAAAGAAAATTCAAAACAAATCAAAAACTTTTATTGGTATTACTGGGACTTGTTTTTATTCTTCAAAGCGTATATGCTCAGGAATATAAATTTACAAAATTTCCTAATGACCCCCTGAATGCAAGAATTTACAAGCTTAAAAACGGCCTCACGGTTTTTATGACCATTTATAAAGACGAGCCGCGCATACAAACTTATATTGCCACCAGGGCAGGGAGCAAAAACGACCCTTCGGATGCAACCGGACTTGCACATTATTTTGAACACATGATGTTTAAGGGAACTTCCAAAATTGGCAGTATAAATTTTGAAAAGGAAGGCCCCATGGTAGCTACGATTGATAGCTTGTTCGAAGTGTACCGAGGTATTAAACCCGACGACAAAACCAATCGTGATAAAATCTATCGCCTTATTGACAGTATTTCCACCGAAGCATCAAAATTTGTAATACCTAATGAATATGATAAACTATTAAGCATTATCGGAGCTACAGGAACCAACGCTTACACATCGCTTGAGCAAACTGTATATGTGAACAATATCCCCGCCAACCAGCTGGAAAACTGGCTTACTATTGAAGCCGAACGCTTCAGACAGCCTGTACTTCGCTTGTTTCATACCGAGCTAGAAACCATATATGAAGAGTATAACATGACTATTTCCAACGACCAGGTTAAAATGTATTTTGCATTATTAAAAGCTTTATTTCAAAAACATACCTACGGAACACAAACGGTGATTGGTACTCCGGAACATTTGAAAAGCCCTTCGATGAAACGTGTCAGGGAATTTTATAGCAAAAACTATGTCCCCAATAATATGGCTATTTGCCTTTCGGGTGATTTTGATCCGGATGTGACCATCGCTTTGATTGATAAAATTTGGGGTGATTTAACACCTTCTGACGTAGAACCGTATAATTATGAGCCCGAAGAACCTATCACGGCACCACGTATAGTTACAGTTACAGGCCCCGATGCAGAAAATGTTTCTCTTGCTTTTCGATTTGGGGGGGCGAATACTAAAGATGCTATTATGCTGCCCCTGTTCGATATGATACTGGCAAATTCCGCCGCCGGATTGATTGACCTTAATTTGGTACAGAAACAAAAAGTTTTATCTGCAACAGCAAACTGTGAAATACTTGCCGATTATTCTTTTGAATTACTTACCGGAAAACCAAAAGAAGGCCAAACACTTGACCAGGTAAAAGATCTTTTACTGGAACAAATTGAAAAAATTAAAAAAGGCGAATTCGACGACTGGTTGCTTGAAGCAATTATAACTGACATGAAATTGCGTCAGGTGAAAGAGTATGAAAAAAACGAATCAAGGGCTCACGCTTTTGTTGAGGCATTTACACTCGGTGTACCGTGGGAAAAATACTCCAATAAAATCGAAATATTTTCAAAAGTGACCAAACAGGACATCATAGATTTTGCCAATAAAAATTTCGGGAACAACTATGTTTTAATTTATAAAAAGACAGGCAAGGATGAGACGATTGATAAAATTAAAAAACCCAAGATTACCAAAATAAAAATAAACCGCGATGACAAATCGGAATTTTTAAAGATTATAGAAGAGCAGAAGGTACGCGACATTGAACCGGTATTTCTTGATTATAATACCGATATTAAAAAATTCCAGCAAAAGAACCTGGAAGTATTATATGTTAAAAACAATGAAAATAAAACTTTTGATTTATACTATGTTTTTGATTTTGGAGTAAATCACGATAAAAAATTGGGTATGGCTATTGATTACCTTGAATATCTCGGTACATCAAAATACAGCCCCGAGGAAATCAAAAAAGAATTTTTTAAATTAGGATGCTCTTTTGAGGTTTTCAAATCTTATGACCAGGTTTGGGTTTCGCTTAGCGGCCTTACCGAAAATATTGAAAAAGGAATGATGCTCTTCGAATCCTTATTGTCCGACTGCCAGCCCAATCCCGAAGCCCTTGCGAATCTTGTTAATGATAAACTCAAACAACGAGAAAACAATAAGAAAAACCAGCAGATTATTTTTTCGCAGATGGTCATGTATGGTATCTATGGGGCTCAATCACCTGTTACTAATATTTTAAGTGAAAGCGAATTAAACAAACTGAACACTCAGGAACTGATTGACAGAATCAAAAACTTAACAAAACATTATCATAAAATATTGTATTACGGAAGCAATACTACAGAAGAACTAAAAATTTTGATAGAAAAATATCACAATGTTCCGGATGCGTTTGTTCCCATACCTGAGGAAACAAAATTCGCGGAACAGCCAACCAATGAAAATAAAGTTTATCAGGTTGACTATGATATGAAACAGGCGATGCTTCTGATGCTTAGCCAAAGCGAAGTGTATGATAAAAACAAGGAGCCCCTTATCCGTCTTTACAATGAGTATTTTGGCGGTTCGATGAATGCCATTGTATTTCAGGAAATGCGGGAATCAAGGGCATTGGCTTATGCTGCCATGTCTGTTTACCAGAATTTGCTTCAGAAAAAAGAAAACCACAATTACAATATTTCGTTTATCATGACTCAAACCGATAAGCTCGGAGATGCACTAAAAGCATTTTTTGATTTGATGAACAATATGCCTGAAGCCGAAAAATCATTTGAACTTGCCAAGAACTCTATAATTCAGGCGATGCGTACCGAAAGAATCACACAATCGGATATTTTGTTTAATTACGAAACAGCACGTAGGTTGGGCCAGGACAAAGACATACGCCGCGAAATATTTAAAGTTATACCCGATTTGAAATTCAATGATATTAAACAATTTCAGGAAGCCTATATCAAAGGGAAGCCACAGACTATTTTGGTTTTAGGCCCTTCAAAATCGCTGGATTTTAAAATGTTGAAATCATATGGCAAGGTAAAGAAATTGAAGCTTAAAGATATCTTTGGATATTAAAATACAAAAGCCGCTCAGAAATGGGCGGTTTTTTTTGAGTTCAATATGGTGCAACATCTCCTTGCAATGTTGCAGAAGAGCATTGTGTAATTCTCACATTCACGTAATCCCCTGCTTTATGCTTGTCATCAGTAAAAACCACCACTTTGTTTTGTGAAGTCCTGCCGCTTAATTGTTTGGATGAGCGTTTAGAAGTACCTTCAACAAGTACTTCTGAAATTTTGCCGATATCTTTTTTATTACTATGTAGTGATAGTTGGTTTTGTAAATTAATTATTTCATTCAGGCGGCGTAATTTAGTTTTTTCGGGCACATCATCGTTCATTTTCTCAGAAGCAGTGGTGCCTGAGCGCTCCGAATATTTAAACATAAATGCATAATCAAATGCAGCTTGTTTCATCACTGCAATGGTCTGTTGGTGGTCTTCTTCGGTTTCGCTGCAGAAGCCAGCGATGATATCTGAGGAGATACTACATTCAGGTATGGCTTTATAAATGGCGTTGATACGGTCAAGATAAAATTCACTTGTGTATTTTCGGTTCATCAGTTGCAGAATGCGGTTGCTGCCCGACTGAAGAGGCAGGTGTATGGATTTACAGATATTGGGATACTCGGCAATGACTTCTATCAAATCGTTCGAAAGGTCTTTAGGATGGGATGTGGCAAAACGGATGCGTAAGAGCGGATTGATTTCGGCAACTTTGGAGATAAGTTTCGGAAAGCCATACACTCCCGAACGGTATGAGTTCACATTTTGCCCGAGAAGTATAACTTCCCTGTACCCATTTTCGAAAAGTTCTTTGGCTTCAACAAGTATGCTTTCGGGTGAACGGCTTCGTTCGCTTCCTCGTGTGTAAGGAACAACACAGTATGAACAAAAGTTCTGGCACCCTCTCATAATGGATATAAATGCAGAAACTTCATTGTTGCCAATTCTTAGGGGGTTAATATCTTCGTAAGTTTCAGATTCGGAAAGTAAAGTATTTACTGCTTTGCTGTGATTAATAACTTCCTGAATCATTTGGGGCAATTCCCGGTATGTGTCAGGGCCTGCAATCAGGTCGGCGCCTTCTTCAAACAGCTTGTCTTGTATGCGTTCAGCCATGCAACCCAGTATACCGATAATCAACCGGTTGTTTTTATTCTTCAGGCTTTTCAGGTGTTTCAGGCGGTTCAAAACACGTTGTTCGGCATGTTCTCTAATGGAACAGGTATTTAAAAAAATCAATGAGGCTTCTTCGGGCTTTGAAACCTGCACATAATTCGCTTTGTTTAATACGGAAGCAACAATTTCGCTGTCCGAAAAATTCATTTGGCAGCCATAAGTTTCAATATGATAAGTATTAGGAATCATTAGTTTTAAATATCATGCAAAAGTAGTTAAACAAAAATTTTTAAAAAAATAATTTGGTTTTGAAATTTTTTTTTTGCGTTAATTTGCAAAACTTTTTAAAAAGCTATAAATATTATTGTATGATAAAAAACCTGGTAATAGTAGAATCTCCAGCAAAAGCGAAAACAATTGAGAAATTTCTCGGTAATGATTTTATTGTAAAATCGTGTTTTGGGCATATTCGTGACCTTTCAAAAAAAGAATTGAGTGTGGATATTAAAAATGGATTTCTCCCTCAATACGAAATTCCTACTGATAAAAAAAAGTTAGTTGATGAACTGGGCAAATATGCTAAAGAAGCACAAACCGTGTGGCTTGCATCTGATGAAGACAGAGAGGGTGAAGCCATATCATGGCATTTGGCTGAAGCCTTAAATCTGGATACGGCCAAAGTAAAACGTATTGCTTTTCATGAAATTACCAAAACAGCAATTCTTGAAGCTATAGAAAACCCAAGGACAATTAATATCAATCTTGTTGATGCACAGCAGGCCAGAAGAGTCCTTGACCGTCTGGTGGGATACGAATTATCGCCCCTACTGTGGAAAAAGGTTAGGCCGGCTTTATCTGCCGGAAGAGTTCAATCTGTAGCCGTCAGGCTTATTGTGGAGCGCGAAGAGGAAATTAGAAATTTCACATCGGTGTCTTTTTTCAGAGGCGGGGCAATTTTCAATATCATGATTGACGGCAAATGTAATAAAATAAAAGCCGAATTGTCAAACCGTTTTAAAACAAAAGCTGAAGCGGAAGATTTTCTTAAAAGGTGTGTTGGCGCTGAGTTTTGGGTGAAGGATATTGAAACTAAACCTGCCAAAAAATCACCGGCACCTCCATTCATCACATCAACGCTGCAACAGGATGCTAGTCGTAAACTCGGATTTTCTGTTTCAAAAACCATGATGATTGCCCAACAACTTTACGAATTGGGAAAAATTACCTATATGCGTACCGATTCGGTAAACCTGTCTAATATGGCATTGAGTATGGCAAAAAAAGAAATTGAAACCACATTCGGTAGCGAATATGTGAAAATCAGAAATTATAAAACTAAAAGCAAGGGTGCTCAAGAGGCTCACGAAGCGATAAGACCGACTTATATCAACAATCAGACTATTGAAGGGACTAACGACCAGAAAAAACTATACGATTTAATCTGGAAACGTACTATTGCTTCGCAAATGAGTGATTCTGAAATTGAAAAAACAAATATTTCAATTAGCAGTCCATCGGTAAAAGAAATTTTTGTTGCTACAGGAGAAGTAATTAAGTTTGACGGGTTCCTGAAAGTTTATTTTGAATCAACCGATGATGATGAGGAAGAAAACAATAAAGGAATGTTGCCTCCGGTAAAGCCAGGAGATAAACTTGAGAGGGAAGAGATATCTATGACCGAAAGGTTTACACTTCAACCTCCAAGATATACTGAAGCAAGCCTGGTTAAAAAGCTTGAAGAGCTTGGCATAGGAAGGCCATCAACCTATGCACCAATTATTTCAACAATACAAAAACGCGAATACGTTGTTTTAGGGAACAAAGATGGTGTTGAACGTATCTATTATCAAATGTTTCTCAGGAATGATACAATATCAGAAACACATAAAACCGAAACTGTTGGCTATGAAAAAGCGAAGTTATCACCAACAGATATTGGAATTTTGGTAAACAACTTTTTGAAGGAGAATTTCGGAGATATTTTGGATTATAATTTCACTGCAAGTGTGGAACTGGAATTTGATGAAATTGCCGAAGGGAAAAAGGTTTGGAATGTCATGATAAAAGATTTTTATAAAAATTTCCATATCAAAGTTGATGAAACACAGAAAACAGCAAAGAAAGTGAGCGGTTCACGCATGCTGGGGGTTGATTCTGTTACAGGCAAAAACATTTATGTAAAACTTGGAAAATTCGGAGGAATGATACAACTGGGCGAAAATGCCGACGATGTGAAACCGAGGTTTGTAGGATTGTTAAAAGGGCAAAGTATTGATAACATCACACTAAAAGATGCACTTGCGTTGTTGAGCTTGCCACGAAATCTTGGAAAATATGAAAATGAAGATGTTGTGGTGGGGGTAGGACGTTTTGGGCCTTATATCAGGCATAAAGGAAAGTTTTACTCTATAAAAAAAGGTGACAACCCCCTTGAAATTTCTTTGCCGCGAAGCATTGAAATTATGGAGGGCAAACAGACGAAATCAGATAAATATATTATAAAAGAATTTGCTGAAAATTCTGAAATCAGGGTATTGAACGGAAGATATGGCCCTTACATTTCAGCCATGAAAAAAAATTATAAAATCCCTAAAGAAAAAGAGCCCAAGGATTTGACACTGCAGGATTGCCTGGATGTAATAAATCAGGTTGGTGAAAAAGAACCTTCAAAAAAAACTGCTGTTAAAAAGAATAAAACGAAGAAAGCTCCAAAGAAGAAAACAGTTGGTAAGGCAAAAAAATCAACTGCAAAAAAAGCAAAAACTACTAGGTAATATGGATGTATCAATCTATTTCGAGCCGGTAGATGTTCAAAAAATAGTTGATGAGGAAAACAAACATCCTAACCATTTATTTTATGCACTCTCTGTATACCAGGAAAGTAATAAATTCCCTGATCTCGATAATATTGATATAGTATTGTTTGGCGTGGGTGAGAGCCGTGCATCTATTAATAATTATGGTTGTTCAAGTGCCCCCGACAATGTCCGTAAATTTCTTTATACTTTATTTAAGCATAATACCGGAATTAAAATTGCTGATTTAGGAAATATCAGACAGGGAAATACTATTAAGGATACATATTTTGCTTGTCGTGATGTAATTGCGAATATGCTTACACGCAATATAATTCCTGTGATTATTGGCGGTAGTCAAGATCTTACTTATGCGAATTATCTTGCCTATGAATCCATAGGTAGAATAATAAATATTGTTAATGTTGACAAATCCTTTGACCTTGGAGTCGGGGATGTTGCGCTTACTTCAAAAACGTATCTGAATAAAATAATTACTCATCAACCCAGCTATTTGTTTAATTATTCAAGCATTGGGTACCAGACATATTTTGTTGATGCCGAAGCCGTAGCGCTCATGGATAAATTATTTTTTGATACATATCGTTTAGGTATAATACAAGGTGATATGGAAGAAGTAGAACCTATGGTTCGCAATGCGGATATGATATCAGTTGATATTTCGGCTGTTCGCCAATCTGATGCCCCGGGTAATAAAAACGCTACTCCAAACGGGTTTTACGGAGAAGAATTATGTCGCATCATGCGTTATGCAGGATTAAGTGATAAGCTTACTTCTTTGGGAATTTACGAAATAAATCCTGAGTTTGACAATAACGGCCAAACATCTCATTTAGCGGCACAAGCAATCTGGTATTTTATAGAAGGCTATTATAACCGTAAACATGATTTTCCGGTTAAGGATAAAAAATATTATAGTAAGTACAGAGTAGCAATAAAAGAGTTGCAAAACGAAATCGTTTTTTATAAAAGTAAGAAATCCGACCGTTGGTGGATGGAAGTACCCTGTCCTGTAAAACTTTTATCCAAATATGAACGTCATTTTATGGTACCATGCTCATATAAAGACTACAAAACAGCTTTAAAAGAAGAAATTCCCGACCGCTGGTGGCAGGCATACAAGAAAATCATGTAATTGCTTTTGATTGCTTATTTTATTTCTCATCAAAATTTTTTTATTGACATTAAAAATTTTTTTTCATCTGTTTCAGATAGATAAAAAAAATTATCTTTGCGTAGTGAAACTTTTTTATGGGTTTAACAGTAAAAAAGTATTATTTTTGAATTTTTGGGACTTTAAGTGAAACGTTTTGATAAACAGGTTTTTACAGGAAGGGTAAAAATTTTACAAAAATTTTTATCAACATTTATTTGTTAATACAATTAATAATGTGTTACTTTATACCCTTTTTTAAAAAATTATAAAAAAAATATGAAAAAACTCTACTTATTTTTAATCTCAGTTTTGTTTTCTTGTACGGTCTTTGCTCAACAAGATGCACAATTTACACAGAACATGTTTACTAACATGTTTGTGAATCCCGGTTATGCAGGTATCAATAAGCAGATTTGCATAACGACATTATTCCGTCAGCAATGGACAGGCTTTACATCTACTTATACTGACCAATCAACTCAAGAGGAAAAGACATACAAAAGCTCTCCGCAAACTATTTTACTTACCATTGATGCTCCTATCAGGGCCCTGCATGGAGGCCTCGGAGGTTCAGTATTTAATGACAAGCTGGGAGCTGAAAATAATCTTGGTGTTCGCTTGGCATATTCATTTCATGTTAACATTGCCATTGGTACACTGGGTATTGGGTTACAAGCAGGCTTTTTAAATAAGTCAATTGATTTTTCCAAATTCAATCCTCTCGATCCTAACGACCCATTGTTAATGAACAACTCGGGAAAGAAAAGCTTATTTATCACTGACATTGCTTTCGGTTTGTTTTATAATATTCCCGGGAAAGCATATGTGGGAATTTCTTCAAATCAGCTTATAGAAAGCAAGCTTAAACTTGGCGACCAATTTAATTCTAAGCTCAAAAGACACTATTATCTTACCGGAGGTTATCATTGGAATATTAATCCCGAATGGGAACTTAGCCCTTATGTTCTTATTAAAACAGATTTTGCATCGGCACAATATGACATCGCTGCCCTGGTTAAATGGAAAAATATGATATGGGGAGGTGTTGCTTACCGTGTGCAGGATGCTGTTGCGATTATTGTTGGGGCTTATCCACTTAATCAGCCATCCATGAGCCCAGCATTGCAAAACTTAAGAATAGGCTATTCATATGATATAACAACATCAGCTTTAGGAAAGAATAAGAGAAGTAGTGGTTCCCATGAAGTAATGCTTGGGTATTGCTTTAAAATTGAACCGAAAAAATATGTTACAAAATATATCAATACAAGGTTTTTATAAAAATGTTTAACAGACGTAACAAAAAATATTATTTTTACGTTTTAATGGTATCAACGAAATAAAAATCAATATAAAAAAAGAAAATTAGTAAGCAAATAATCAAAATATGAAAAAATTCCTGGTAATAATAGCTTTTTTTGCAATAATAGCTTTAAGCAGTTGCAAAAATCAAGGTAGCGGGGAACTCATAGGGGTTCCGGGAAGGGAAGGATTTTATCAGCCTACACCTTACGGAATGTTATTTATTCCTCCCGGCAGTTATCAAATGGGCCCCAGCGATCAGGACGTTCCATATTCATTAACGGCACAACACAAAACAGTTACCGTGCAAGCATTTTATATGGATGAGACTGAGATAACCAATAACGAGTATCGTCAATTTGTATATTATGTAAGAGATTCTTTGGCAAGGGAATTACTTGGAGGAGTTACTCCTGAGGATTGGTGGATTGAAGAAGACGAATTTGGCGAACCACTGGAACCACACATGCTGAACTGGGAGACAAGAATTCGCTGGGACAGGTTGGAGCAGGAAGAAATAGAAGCATTGGCTCCTTTATATATGCCGGAACATGAAAGATTTTACAGAAGAAAAGAAATAGATACCAGAAAACTAAATTATGTTTATTACTGGATAGATTATAGAGCAGCAGCAAAAAAAGATTTCTCAGCTGATGCACAAGCTACACAAGACCAAGCCGACTATGATTTGGCAAGCTTGGCAAACCGTCCTCAGGGAGTAAAAGACAGATCAGTTTATATTAAAAAGGATGTAATTAATGTTTATCCGGATACCTTATGCTGGGTTCACGATTACACATATTCTTATAATGAGCCCATGTTGAATTATTTTGCACATCCCGCTTATGATAATTATCCTGTTGTAGGCGTTAACTGGAAACAAGCTCGTGCATTTTGTATCTGGAGGTCTAATATGCTTAATGATTATCTGGAAGCTGGTGGAGAAACAAGAGTTAATGAATTCCGTTTACCCACAGAATCCGAATGGGAATGGGCAGCACGCGGCGGACTTGATGAAAGTCCTTTCCCTTGGGGTGGACCCTATATTCGCAATAGCAATGGGTGTTTCCTTGGAAACTACAAACCTTTAAGAGGTAATTATATAGATGATGGAGGTGTACATACTTTGATAGTAGCTCACTTTGCACCAAATGATTATGGGTTATATGATATGGCTGGTAATGTTGCTGAATGGTGTGATGATGCATATGATGAATCTGCTTATAATTTTGCTCATGATCTCAATATGAATTATTCATACGAAGCAAAAAAATCAGATCCTGAAGCGTTGAAACGCAAAGTTATTAGGGGAGGCTCATGGAAAGACGTTGGATATTATATGCAAACAGGAACCAGAACCTATGAGTTTCAGGATACGGCAAAATGTTATATAGGCTTCAGGTGCGTGCAAACATACTTAGGCCGTCATATTGACGATGGCTCAAGTTCTTCAAATGTTTATAGATAAAATTAATAATCAATTAATATTAACAATTTTAAAAAACAAATTTTAACTATGGGACTTTATAATTTAGTAAGAAGCAAGGGTTACAAACAATTTATGGCCAAATTATATGGCTGGGGTGCATCAGTGGTTATTCTTGGTGCTTTATTTAAAATCAATCACTATCCCGGGGCAGATATCATGCTTATTATTGGTTTGGGGACAGAATCATTAATTTTCTTTTTCTCGGCTTTTGAACCACTGCATGTGGAGTATGACTGGTCGTTGGTATATCCTGAACTAGCAGGCATGGATGATATTGATGGAAAGAAAAAGAAGAAAAACCTTACACAGGAACTTGATAGAATGCTTGAAGAAGCAAAAATAGGTCCAGAACTTATAAATAGTTTGGGAGAAGGGATGCGTCATTTGGGCGAAAATGCAAAAAAACTTTCTGGCGTTGCTGATGCTGCCGGTGCTACTGATAGTTACGTATCAAATTTGAATATGGCATCTAGCTCTGTTAAAAATTTATCAGAAACTTATGCAAAAACTGCTGAAATTTTAGGAAAAGATATCTACTCAGCTGAAGAATTAACAAACAGTATTAAAACCGCTTCGGCTTCTGCAAATAATTTAACGGGCGCATATAGCCAGATGGCTGAAACTATCCAAAAAGATATTAATGCTACCGAAATGTACGTTAATAGTATTAAGCAGGCCACAGAATCAGCACATAATCTTGCAGATAAATATACAAGGTCATGTGAATCATTGACAAAATCAGCAGAAGCTATAGATTTTTCTGCTGTTGACGGAAAATCATATGGAGACCAGATACAAAGGATGTCGAAAAATTTATCTGACCTTAATAACATTTACGAATTACAACTGAAGAGCACAGGTGAACAGCTTCAAAAAACAGATATGATGAAAGAAACAATAACTTCGTTTCTGTCAAATCTTAATGAATCTGTTGAAGGCACTGCAAAATACAAAGAACAGGTCAATGTGCTGGCTAAAAATGTTTCGGCACTTAATCAAGTTTATGGAAATATGCTTGCTGCAATGAATATTAAACAAAACAATTAAGAATTATTTAAAGGGTTTAACTAAAAAAACAGGAGCAAATTATGGGTGCAACAAATTGTCCGGAAACCCCGAGACAGCGAATGATTCAAATGATGTATCTCGTTCTGACAGCACTTTTGGCACTTAACGTATCTAAAGAGATTCTGAATGCATACCTCGTTGTAAACGAAGGTATGGAAACAACAAATAAAAACTTTTCTAAAAAAGTTGAAAGTTCATATGCTCAGTTCGATAAACAGATGGAAATTAATAGAGCCAAGGTTCAGCCTTATTACGAAAAAGCACAGCAGGCCAAGAAATTTTCAGATGACTTGATTGCTTATATAGAACAGATGAAATTGGAAGTTATTGCTAAAGAATCACGCAAATCAGTTGAAGAGATTAAGACATTGAAATTTGGATCCCTTCCCGGCTTGGATAAATGGTCCGAATCTACGCGCTATTTTATAGGAAGCAGTGAAAAAGGTGAGGGAGCCAAGGCCACTGAATTAAAAAACAAACTGGAAGAATACAAAACAAGTTTGTTAAATCTGATTGATGAAAAACATCGCGCTAATATGAATTTAGGTATAGACACAAAAGGTCCTTATAAAAGTTTAAATGGCCGCGAGCAAAATTGGGAGATGCATAATTTTTATAATACTATCATGGCAGCAGACATTGTTATATTGAACAAACTGATTGCCGAAGTGAAAAATGCTGAATTTGATGTGGTAAACAGATTGATATCTGAAATTTCACTGGAAGATTTTAAATTTGATAAAATTGGAGCTAAAGTAGTTGCAAAAAGCAGTTATATATTAACTGGAGAAACTTATGAAGCTGATATTTTTGTCGCAGCTTATGACACAAAGCAAAATCCAGAAATAATTGTGGGTGCAGGAGTTGATACAAATACTCTCGTAATAAGTGGGACACAAATGACAGTTGAAGGCGAAGCAGGTGTGGGTAAGTTGAAACTTCCAGCCGGAGGTCCCGGTGTTAAGCAATACGGTGGAGTTATTAAAGTTACAGGTTCTGATGGGGTTGAGAGGTCGTATCCTTTCAACAGTGAATATGTTGTTGGAACACCATCTGCCACAATATCACCGGTTAAAATGAATGTTTTTTATATTGGACTAGATAATCCTGTCTCGATTTCAGTTCCTGGAGCTTCAAACGAACAAATAACAGCTACTATTACTGGCGGCGGTGGCAGCATTACTAAAGTGAATGGAAAGGATCATAATTACATTGTAAAAGTAGCAACTCAGGGAGAAGCAACAGTAAATGTAAGCGCCAAAATGGGAGCAACTTCTCGTTCTATGTGTTCGATGAAATTCAGGGTAAAGCGTGTACCTAGCCCTATTCCTTACGTTGGGAATGTACAGGGAGGTTTGATACCTAAAGGTACGCTTTTGGCTGCTGGCGGAGTCATACCAAGAATGGATGGTTTTGAATTCGAAGCTTATTTTACGATTACAAGTTTTACTCTTACAATGAGTCAGGCCGGCGATCTTATTTCTCTTCAGTCGAGCGGTTCAAAGTTTACCCCACAAATGATTACCATGATAAATAAAGCTACAAGAGGGCAAAAAGTATATATTGAAGATATTAAAGCGAAGGGGCCGGATGGATCTTCACGTTCTTTAAGTTCAATTGCTTTAAAAATTAATTAAAACCCCCCAAAGGAGGTATTTTATGAAAAGAATAATCAGTATCATATCATTTGTTGCATTCCTGTTCTCTATACAGCATGATGCAAATGCACAAAATAATTTAGGAAAACCGCCTTTAGATGGTGTTTATTATAAATTGAACACTCCTAATCGTGAGCCCATACCTTATTCTTCACTTCGTGAAGCTGATGTTATGTGGGCCAAACGTATATGGCGCATTATTGATATGAGACAAAAAATTAACCTCCCGTTTTATTATCCTGTTCAAGAACAACAGGGGCGTAAAAGCCTTATGCAAATTCTTTATAATGCGATTAAAGAAAACACAATTACAGCTTATACAACGGATAACGAAGAATTTTTAACACCACTAACTCCTGCAGAATTAAAAAGAACTCTTGACAAGGAGGATACTATGACAATGACTAGATTGGAACCACCTTACGATGAATATGATAGTGTGATTTCCAATCCTTTTGATCCATCTTCAGTTTATTTATTGAGGGTAAAAGAAGACTGGTTTTTTGATAAACAGCGTTCTGTTATGGATGTCCGAATTCTTGGTTTATGTCCATATATGGAAGAATTGGATGAATTTGGTGAACCTAAAGGTTTTAAACCATTATTTTGGGTTTATTTTCCTGAATGTCGCAAAATTTTTGCCAATAATGAAGTATATAACAAATGGAACGATGCTGAAAGAAGAACATATGAAGATGTGTTTTTTAAACGGCTTTTTGGAAGTTATATTTACAAAGAAAGTAATGTTTACGATAGAAGAATATACCAATATGCAAAGGGAATGGATGGTTTGCTCGAAGCGGAGAGGGTTAAAGAAGAACTCTTTGTTAAAGAGCATGATTTGTGGGAATATTAAAATAAAAAAACCCCGGCAAAACGCCGGGGTTTTTTTATTTTTGCTTTAAATTGATATTGTGTTACACACTTTTCTTGACACACCTATTGAATATTGTAAAGGAGTTGGCCCCGCTCGTGCCGAAGTATTAAAAAAAGAGGCAGGTATTTTTACATTTCGAGATTTGCTTTCTTATTATCCTTATAGATATGTTGATAAGACAAAATTTCAAAAAATTTATGAAATTGATACTAGTACCGGATATGTACAGTTAATAGGAAAAGTAAATGAAATTTCAATTGCAGGAGTTGGCAAAGGGACAAGAATGATTGTAAGGTTTGCTGATGATACCGGAGAAATTGAATTGGTTTGGTTTAATGGAGTGAAATGGCTTAAGGAAAAAATTAAACAGGGTTCTGAATATGTTGTTTTCGGAAAACCTACTTACTTTAATGGCAAGATAAACATTACACATCCCGAAATTGAATTATTGGAAAAATCCGAAAAAAACAAAACTTCAAGTATTTTACAGCCGTTTTATAATTCATCCGAAAAACTTAAGTCCAAAGGGCTTGATAGCAAGGGTGTCGGTAAAATAATTAGAAATATTTTAAATGATGCTATCGGTAAATTAAAGGAAAATCTTTCAACAAAAATTATTCAAAAACTGCATTTGGTATCTCACGAAGCAGCGGTTAATGCTATACATTTTCCTGAAAATTTCAATGAACTTGGTAGAGCCAAAGCAAGACTTAAATTTGAAGAATTATTTTTTATTCAGTTGCGGCTTGTTATGATGAAACATTACAGGCAAAAAGAAATAAGGGGACATATTTTTGCTACTGTGGGAGAGAACCTGAATACATTTTTTTATAAAGTTTTGCCCTACAAACTGACGGAAGCTCAAAAAAGAGTTATACGTGAAATAAGGAAAGATATGTCCACCGGGAAACAGATGAACCGTTTGCTGCAGGGCGATGTGGGAAGCGGAAAGACATTGGTGGCACTTATGTGTATGCTTATAGCTCTTGATAATGGATTCCAGTCCTGTTTAATGGCTCCGACCGAAGTTTTGGCAATTCAGCATTATCAAACTCTGCAGGGATTTCTAAAACAAATGGGAATAAATGTTTCTTTGCTTACAGGTTCGGTAAAATCCGCTCAAAGAAAAAAAATATTGGAAGGTTTGAGTAATGGAGATATAAAATTTGTAATAGGAACACACGCATTGATAGAAGATATAGTAAGATTTAAAAGCCTGGGACTGGCTGTTATTGACGAACAACATCGCTTTGGGGTTGCCCAGCGTGCAAAACTCTGGAAAAAAGGAACTATTCCTCCGCATATTCTTGTTATGACAGCTACGCCAATCCCAAGGACTTTGGCAATGACAATATATGGCGACCTCGACGTTTCTGTGATTGACGAATTACCTCCAGGGAGGAAACCGATAACTTCAATGCATTTCGATGATTCGTCACGACTGAAAGTACAAGGGTTTATGAAAACTCAGATACGTCAAGGACGGCAAATATATGTTGTTTATCCATTAATATTTGAATCCGAAGCATTGGATTTGAAACACCTTATGGAAGGTTATGAGGCTATTGTTAGGGATTTTCCTTTGCCTGAATTTGCAGTCAGCATGGTTCACGGCCAAATGAAATCACAGGAAAGGGATTATGAAATGTCACGTTTTGTAAAAGGAGAAACACAAATCATGGTTGCTACAACCGTGATAGAAGTGGGTGTAGACGTCCCTAATGCTACCGTTATGGTGATTGAAAATGCCGAACGTTTTGGATTGTCACAATTACATCAATTGCGCGGTAGAGTGGGAAGAGGTGCCGACCAATCTTATTGTTTATTGATGACAGCAGATAAAATTAGTAACGAAGCCCTTGTCCGTATTGAAACTATGTTAAAAACAAACGATGGGTTTCAGATTGCTGAAGCAGATTTGAAACTGAGAGGCCCAGGTAATATTGACGGTTTACAACAAAGCGGAATTACAGACCTGGTACTTGCAGATATTGTTGCTGATGAAAAAATTCTGAAATATGCACATATGGTTGCAAAAGAAACAATTGAATCTGACCCTGAACTTAAAAAACCAGAAAATTATCCTATAAAGGATTTTATTCAAAGTGAAAACAAGCGTAAAGGCTCATGGAGCATGATAAGCTGATAAAAAGTAGTAAAATGCCTGTATTTTTTATTAATCAAATTGATAAGAGCACAAAAATTGGGGTTTGGCATATCACCGAAACCTCTGTAAATTTAATGGACAATTATAGTTTGTGCTGTGAGGAAAAGTCTCCAATAAATGATTTCGTACATGAAAATCGAAAAAAACACTGGTTGAGTTATAGATTATTGTTAAGACAAATGATTCCTGATAGCTTTAATATCGAATACGATTACACCGGTAAGCCATTGATTACTAAAAACAAAGAGTACGAACAAGTTTCTATATCCCATTCAGGGGAATTTGCGGCCGTTATAATTAGTAATAGAAAGAAGGTTGGGATTGATATTGAAAAGATTAGCAAACGTATTGAAAAAGTTGCAGCAAAGTTTTTATGTAATGAAGAACAGAATTTTATGAATAATGATCTCAGGCTTGATTATTTATGTGTGAGTTGGTCGGCAAAAGAAGCGCTGTACAAAGTTTTTGGCGCTGATTTCTATGATTTTGCTAATCAAATGCTACTCAAGCCTTTTAGCCTTAGTGATACAGGAGTTATTGATGCACAATTGAAGAATGAAGGTTATTCCGTTCATTGTTTAATACATTATCAAAAAATTCAAGATTATTTCCTTTCATATGTAATTTGTTGAAACAAAATTTAGTAATTAGCACGTTTTTTTTATCTTCGCATAAGTATGGATATATACAAACAAATTTTAGAAAAAGCAAGTAAAGGTAAAAAGCAGCTTTGCGTTTTACTTGACCCCGATAAGCTTACTCATGCCGATACTCAAAACATTACTTTTGTTGCTCAAGATGCAGGAATAGATTGTTTTTTTATAGGGGGAAGCCTTTTTACCTCAGACAAAATAGATGAAACCATTATATCCGTTAAGGAAAGGTCAACAATTCCGGTAGTAATTTTCCCCGGCAATGTTTTACAGATAAGTTCACATGCGGATGCGATATTGTTTCTTTCACTTATTTCCGGCAGAAATGCTGAAATGCTGATAGGAAAACATGTTATTGCCGCGCCATATATTCGCGAGGCAGGCATGGAAGTAATCCCAACCGGCTATATGCTTGTTGATGGTGGAAAACAAACAGCAGTTTCATACATGAGTAATTCATTGCCAATACCTTATGATAAAAATGATATTGCAATGTGTACGGCATTGGCTGGAGAAATGTTAGGACTAAAACTAATATACATGGATGCTGGCAGCGGAGCCGAAAAAAATATCAGTTTATCAATGGTTGAAAAAGTAAAAACGAATATCAAAATCCCATTGGTTATTGGTGGCGGCATTTGCGATGCTTATACAGCAAAAGATATTTTTAATGCTGGAGCAGATATTCTTGTTATTGGCAATGCTGTCGAAAACAACTCGTCTCTTATTTATGATATTATGCAAATTATTAAATAATTTTTTAGCGGCACATGCCGAAATAAAATTTGAAATTTCAATTAGTATATAGAAAAACTCTGATTTCATGAGAAATTTCACGACCAAAATTTTAAGTTATTTTTTATTTGGAGTTTTAATTTTGTTGTCACTGCTTCCCTTTTGGGTATTATATGGCATTGCTGATTTACTGGCATTTATATTATGTTATGTGCTAAGATATCGCAAAAAAGTTGTTATGAAAAACCTAGAAGGGAGTATTCAGGGTGATTCAAATGCAAAAAAAATAATATGGCCTTTTTATCGATTTCTTGCTGATGTTTTTGTCGAATCTATTAAGTGTTTTACCATAAGCAAAAAGAATTTGCTAAAACGAATTATCTGTGTGAACCCAGAAATAATGGAGCAATATGCTCAAAAAAACAAAAGCGTCATATTTATGTCTGCACATTATTGCAATTGGGAATACCTGATTTATTCGATGAATTTATTATTTCCACATTGGGCTATTGGGGTAGGAAAGCCCTTATCAAATGCGGTGATGAATAAACTTACTAATGCCAGAAGGAGTCGTTTTGGTATGAAAATTATCAATGCAAAGAATATTAAGGAAGAATTTCAAAAAGACAAGGACAAACTTACAGCGAACTTGTTTCTTTCCGACCAGTATCCCGGAGGTAAAAGTAAAGGATATCATTGTGTTTTTTTAAATAAAGAAACTGATTTTTTGTATGGAGCTGAAAAATATGCAGCGGAATATGACTATTCAGTTGTTTATGGTGATTTTAGAAGATTGAAACGGGGTCGTTATCAAATAGAAATTATTAAGATTACAGACAAACCTAAAGAAACTGAGTTTGGTTATATTATGAGTATTTATGTCGGCCTGCTTCAGAAGAGCATTTTAAGCCAGCCTGAATTTTGGTTGTGGTCGCATAAGCGATGGAAACATCTACCGAATTTTTACGGCTAAGCTTGTTTAATCAGGTTCCGATTCTTTGATATCTTTGATGTTTAATTGCAGGGAAATCAATCCGTTCCATTCGTTTTCTTCAATGTGGTAGCAGATATCAAAAGAGTTGCCTTCATGGATGTAGTTATAAAAGTCAGCAAGTTGAAAAGCTATGGCGGGAAAAGGATTGAGAGAAATCTCTGGGTAAGTAATAGATAATTTTAAATGATGTTTGTCATTTTTTCCTACGAGCCTGATATTCCCAAAATCAACAACGCCTTTGGTCAAGAAAACAGGCGACATGTTTCCGGGCCCGAAAGGAGAGAATTGTTTAATGATTTTAAAAAAGTTAAGATTAATTTGCCGCAAATCCAATTCTGAATCTATCTCAACTTCCGGTACCTGCATTTCTTCAGTTATAGTTTTGGAAACTATTTCTTCAAATTTATTAATAAACTTGTGAAGGTTTTCCGGTTTAAGGGTAAGGCCAGCAGCATATTTATGCCCCCCGAAATGTTCAAGCAGGCCACTACAGGCATCAATAGCATCATAAATATCGAAATCTTTTACCGAACGCGCAGAACCACATATCAACCCGTTTGAATTGGTAAGAACAATGGTGGGGCGATAAAAGTTTTCAGTAAGACGCGAAGCAACAATACCAATAATTCCTTTGTGCCAATTAGCGTTATAAACAACAGTGGTTTTTTTTCTAAGCAAATCGGGTTCATTTTTTACCATGTCTATGGCCTCAATTGTTGTTTGGCTGTCAAGGGTGCGCCTTTCGGTGTTGTAGTTGTCAATTTGTGTTCCTAAGGTAAGTGCATTTTCAAGGTTATCGGCTATTAATAATTCAACAGAGTTACGTCCGCTTTCAATGCGTCCTGCAGCATTAATACGTGGCCCGATAAGGAACACCAAATCATTGATATTTAGCTCTCTTGAAAAAATCAGCCCCATTTCGTTGCCAGGAGACGCAAATATACGTTTAATACCTCCGCTTTGCAATACAGCTTCAATGCCGGGCCTTGGATTAGAATTAATTAATTTTAGGCCATAGTAAGCGAGTACGCGATTTTCTCCCGTTATTGGGACTATGTCAGATGCAATACTTACAACCACTAAATCCAGATACTGTTTTAATTCTTCAACCTTAATATTTTTTTTCTGACATATCGCCTGTATTAGTTTAAATCCAATGCCGCAGCCTGAAAGCTCTTTATATGGGTAATCACAATCAGGCCTTTTGGGGTCTAGAACAGCAAATGCAACAGGTATATCAATTCCGGGACGATGATGGTCGCAAACAATAAAGTCAATGCCTTTGCTATTTGCATAGGCAATTTTATCAATTTCTTTAATGCCGCAATCCAGCGCTATGATAAGCTTAGTATTGGTTTCTACAGCGAAATCAATACCTTTTTCTGAAATGCCGTACCCTTCATTGTAACGGTCAGGAATATAAAAATCAATATTATTGTATTGTTGAAATTGGTTTTTGAGGAATGAATAAACCAAAGCGACAGCAGAAGTACCATCCACATCATAATCGCCATAAACAATGATACGTTCGTTATTTTCAATTGCTTTTTCAATACGTTCAACAGCCTTGCCCATGTCTTTCATTAAAAATGGGTCATGCAGGTGTTTAAGTTCAGGTCGAAAAAAATTTCTGGCATCTTCAAAAGTTATAATACCCCTCTGAAAAAGCAGGTTGGCAATAGGTAAAGATATGTTTAATTCTTTTGCTAAAGGTTCAAGTTCGTCACTATTATATTGATGCTTCAGTACCCAGCGTTTTTCCATATCTCAATTTCTATATTACAAAAGTAATAATAAAGACCCGAAAAGTTTTTGTGAAGTATATTTAATATTAAAAATTGTTGGTTAATAACTTTTATAAAAAGAAAACATAAAAAAGCAGAAAGCTGCCAAGAGGTAAATTGTTAAAGACAAAGTGACAGAATACGGAAATAATAATTAACATCATGTTGTTTGCAATACTGATCACGTAATATAAATGTGATTTTGTTTATTTTATATTTTTGAATCAATATGTTTACAGTCATGAAGTTTTTTTTACGTTTTAATAATTTATTCATATTTTTTTTTATTGTTTTACTGTCATCATGCAAAACAAATTATAACATTGTTAGTAAGCTTCCTATAGAAAAAAAAACCGAATCTGCTTTTTATTCAAGGTATTCTGAAAAACTAGGTGTTAAGCTTACTGGTACTGAAGATAAAAAACTATTAAGTTATATTGCAGAATGGCTTGGGGCGCCCTATAAATACGGCGGAAGCACCATACATGGAACTGATTGCTCGGGGATGGTATTGGCTGTTTACAGAGACGTTTATAGTATAAGCTTGTTTCGAAGCTCTGCAGATCAGATTAAAAATGTTGTACCAATTGAGAAAAACAAACTTAAAGCAGGCGACCTTGTTTTTTTTAAAATAAATGGAGATAAAGTTTCCCATGTGGGGATTTACATTGCTGAAGATAAATTTATTCACTCTTCTACAAAAAGGGGAGTGGTTATTAACAGCCTGAATGACGAGTATTATAAAAAATATTTTTTTACCGGAGGCCGCGTTATCAAAAACCCAATCAAATGAGGTTGTTACAGATAATGCCGGAAAGGTACCAATAATTGCTCAAAAATTTTATGTATCAATGGCCGGCGTTTCCACAAGTCATAATTAAATGGTTCGCAATTGTCTAATGTTTCGTTAATGTGAATAAGTAAATCCTGCATCAAATTATTGTTTGAGCCCATTAGAATAATTTCAAACATATACCTGAAACTTCGGTAATCAAAATTGGTTGAACCAAAACAGAAAATCTCTTTGTCAACAACAATTAGTTTGGCATGTAGGTTATTTGGTGTATAAAATAAAATATTCACTTTGTTTTTATGCAAAATGCCCAAGTACTTGCTTCTGTATATATCAACAAAACTGACGTCAGAGTGTTTGGGTGTAAGGATTTTTACATCAACTCCTCTTTTCCCTGCATCCATTAAAAGCTTGCGCAGGAAAAACCCCGGCAAAAAATATGGCGTTTCGATGATGATTTCCTTTTTGGCATTTTTAATAAGATTTTCAAATTTTTTTTTGATTTTTTGCTTGGTAATAGATGGGATATCACGTATGATTTTATAGTTAAAGCATCCCAAAGGCCGCAATTGATTCTTTAAATTGAATATATTTTTTTCATATATTTTCCAACTGTCGTTGAACGCTTTTTTAAAAGCATGTGCCAGGTTGCCTTCAATTTTAACTATTATCTCTCTCCAGTTGATGGAGTAATCATTAATATTTGCCGAACCAATGTAAGCTATCACATCGTCAATTATAACTATTTTTCGATGATTACGGCGGTGGTGCTGGATAAATGCATCCAAATTGTACCTGAGTTTTTTAAAAATTCTAACCTGCCCGCCATTTTTTATTAGTTCATCAAAGAAGTTATTACTGAATATAGCGCCCCAGGAATCTATTAAAAGCCTTATTCTGACGCCCTGCCGACTTTTTTTAACGAGAGCATCGCGAAATTTTACACCAATAGAATCGTCAATAAATTTGAAAATTTCTATACAGATGTTTTTTTGAGCGTTTTCAATATCTCTGAGCAATTCAGTATAAAACATAAGTGTTTCGCTGAAAACTTTATGATTTATGATACAGTTATCTTTTATGTCTTCGTTTGTCATAAATTATAATAATCTTTTAGGATTATTCGTGATAAACGATTTCCATCCGGTGTAAGATTTTTTTTCATTTCCATCAGGAGCTTTCTGAAAAAAGTGACAAACAGCAACGCCCAAAGCATCTGTTGCGTCATAATAATCAGGGGTTTCTGTAATTTTAACTATTCGGGAAAGCATGGCGGCTACCTGTTCTTTCGATGCATTACCCTTACCTGTTATGGCTTGTTTTATTTTACGGGGCGAATATTCAAATACAGGTATTGATTTATATAGGGCGGCAGCTATTGCAACACCCTGCGCCCTGCCAAGTTTCAACATGGATTGAACATTTTTGCCAAAAAACTGTGATTCTATGGCTAACTCATCAGGCTTGTATTTTTCAATTACTTCAAGAGTATTTTCAAATATTGCTTTAAGTTTTAAATGTTGCCCATTAAGTTTATTCAGCTTAATAACATCCATTCTGATAAGCTCAATCTTATTATTTTTGTTATAGATTAAACCATAACCAAGTATATTTGTGCCGGGGTCAATACCAAGAATAATTCTGTCAGTGTTCACAACAAACGATTAAATGCTTAATACAAAAATAATCAAAACAGCTAATTTTTTAATAAAGTTATTAATAATAACTTTTGCGTTTGGATTTATAGCTCAACGGTTTTTTATCAAATACGATACTTCTTCATTTTTTTTAAACTTTAGCAAGCTTTTTACAGAAGAAAAAACTATTATTTTTCTTGTGATTATTGTATGTATGATGTTGTTAAATTGGGCTTTGGAAGCATGCAAATGGAAAATGCTCATTCGTAAAATCGAAAAAGTTTCCTTTATAAAATCCTTTATGGCTGTTTGGGCAGGGATTACCATTGGAGCATTTACTCCAAATCGGACAGGTGAATATTTTGGCAGAGCTTTTATTCTGGAACAGGCAAACCGCTGGGAAGGCGTTTTTATTACTACCATTGGTAGTTTCAGCCAGTTATTGATAACATTGATTTTTGGAACGATATCCGGATTTTTATTTTTAAATAATGCTTTTGAACCCGTAACTCATAAGCTATTATATGTGTTGTTATTTGTTACGTCATTACTTGCATTAATATTGATGATTTTATTTTTTAAAATCTCTTGGGTTAAAAAATTTTTTTTCAAAATAATACCTCAAAAATATTATTTGTTTCGCTCTCATTTAGAAGTGTATTCATATTACTCAATTAAGGAATTACTTGAAGTCATCTTTTTAAGTACATTGCGTTATGCGATTTTTACTGTTCAGTTTTTTTTATTAATGTATTTATGCCACATTGAAATGACTTTTTTTGAAGGACTTGTGTTTATTTCTTTTCTTTACCTGATAACAACCTGTTTGCCTACTATTGCACTTACAGAATTAGGAGTTAGAGGTTCGGTAAGTATTTTTTTATTGGAAATTTATTATCAAAGCAACCCAATATTTATGGATGAGGCTATATCGAACATGTTCATGGCTTCTTTTTTTATTTGGTTTGTGAATCTGATTATACCTGCACTCATTGGGGGTATTTTTGTTTTTAAACTTAAATTTTTCAGGAAGTGAGTTTGTTTTTGATATTGTTGATTATATTATCTTCATTGGTAACGTTGGTATATTTGACATTTATTATACTGTTTACTTATGGGTGGGTAAAGACAAAAACTTATAGTTCTTCAAAGGAAATACATCCTGTAAGCATAAGTGTAATTATCCCTTTCAGAAATGAGGAGAAAAACATATCAGGAATACTCTCTTGCCTGAAAAACCAAAATTACAATAAGGATTATCTTGAAGTAATATTAATTAATGACCATTCTGAGGATCAAGGTTTTCAAATAGCAGAAAAATTTATTAACGATAATTTACTTCATAATTTTAAGATATTGTCATTAAAAGATAATGAAGGCTTTTCTAAAAAGGCAGCCCTAACAAAAGGGATAATAAGCGCAAATAGCCGTTTGATAATAACATCAGATTCCGATTGTTGGTTTGGTAACGATTGGGTAAAAACTTTTGCTGATTTTTATTTAACAAATAATTGTCGTGTTATTTCTGCTCCGGTTATTATTTCTAATGAAAAAAAGTTATTTTCAAAAATACAGCAACTCGAATTTATGAGTCTGATAGCATCTGGTGCCGGCGCTATAGGTGCAGGAATTCCCATACTTGCCAATGGGGCAAATTTTGCTTTTGAAAAAACATTATTTGATGAGTTGAATGGTTATGAGGATAATAAAGAAATTGTTTCGGGTGATGATGTTTTTTTTCTGTTAAAAGCAAAAAAACACTTAAGTTCCCCAAAAGACATCATGTTTTTAAAACACCCTGATAGTTTAGTTTTTACAAAAGGTTGCAAAACCATGAAACATTTCTTTAATCAAAGAATACGCTGGGCCTCAAAAAGTAAAAGGTACAAAGATTTTACTGAAATTGCTGTAGCTGCCAGTGTTTTTTTTATTAATTTATTTTTTCTTGTATGTTTTATTGGCGGTTTTTTAAATGCACATTTGTTTTATATTGCTTTAATTTTGTGGGCAGTCAAATTTATCGCGGATTTTCCTTTATTAATGTCATTTTCGGTTTTTGTATCTAAATCAAAAGTAATGTATTATTATTTGCTTGTGCAATTAATATACCCTTTGTACATAATTATTACGACATTCCTTACGTTGATGATTCCTGTGAAATGGAAAGGAAGGAAAATAGTTTAGTTTATAGGTTTTGTTGCGATTTAAGAAATGCTTCTGCTATAATCAAATCGGAAGCATGAGTTATTTTTATATTTCGGACATCCCCATCAATAAGGCGGATTTGTTGTCCGGTGGTTTCTAATACTATAGCATCGTCCGTAAAGCGTTCATCATAATTCTGCCGGTATGCTTCTTTAATGAGTGATGTTTTAAAACATTGAGGTGTTTGAATGATGGCAAGTTGCTCCCTGTTGAAAGTTTCATTAAAAGTGCCGTTTTTTATCCTGACAGTATCGTTGATTTTTACGTACGGAATTGCATTCCCATGTATTTCAGCTTCTTTATATGCTTTTGTAATAATCTTTTCAGAAATAAAAGGGCGGACAGCATCGTGAATTGCAACCAGTGATTCGGAATCTGGAATTTTAGCCAATCCGTTTTTGACAGAATGAAAACGTTCTGGCCCGCCTATAGCAGTTTTATAATTGGATGCATAGGTAATTTTGCGGCAAATTTTCTCCCAATAATCAAAAAATTTTTCATTAATAACTACAATGAATTCAATATGGCTGTCCGCACGGATAAATGCATCAATTGTATGTAATATAAAGGGTTTTCCGCAAATATAAATAAACTGTTTCGGGATTTCTGTTTGTAATCTTTTCCCTGAGCCGCCTGCAACAATAAGAGCGTATTTTTTCAAGAAAGGTTATTCTTTAAATAATAAGCATTGCATCGCCATAAGTAAAAAACTTATATTTTTCTGCGATAGCTTCTTTATAAGCCTTCATCAGAAAATCATATCCCGCGAAAGCAGCCACCATAATCATTAACGAAGATTGAGGCAGGTGAAAATTAGTTATCATACGGTTGGCCACATTAAAGTCGTAAGGGGGAAATATAAACTTATTTGTCCATCCGTTAAAAGGTTTCAGCAAGCCCGAAATGGTGAATGATGATTCAATGGCCCTCATGGACGTTGTTCCGACTGCACAGATATTTTTTTTGTTTTCCTTAGCTTTATTAACAATCTTACATGCCTTTTCATCAATAATTACTTGTTCGGAGTCGCATTTGTGTTTGGTGAGGTCTTCAACATCGATGGTTCTGAAATTGCCAAGTCCGGCATGCAGAGTTAACTCGGCAAAATTAACTCCCTTAAGTTCAAGGCGTTTCATAAGTTCACGGCTAAAATGAAGTCCGGCAGTCGGAGCGGCTACTGCGCCTTCATGTTTTGCATATATGGTCTGGTACCTGATTTTGTCGTCGGCAACTGTGGAACGCTTAATTATTTTTGGCAAGGGAGTATCGCCAAGAGAGTCAATAATTTTTTTAAATTCTTCGTATTTTCCATCAAATAAAAACCGGATAGTTCGCCCCCTTGATGTTGTGTTATCAATTACCTCAGCAACCAGGTTATCATTATCTCCAAAGTAAAGTTTGTTTCCTATGCGAATCTTACGTGCAGGGTCAACAAGAACATCCCAAAGCAGGGAATCGTGATTTAGTTCCCTTAACAAAAATACTTCTATTTTAGCCCCTGTTTTCTCTTTACGACCATATAATCTTGCAGGAAAAACTTTTGTATTATTGATAATAAAAACATCGCCGTCGCTAAAATAATTAATATTGTCTTTAAAAATTTTATGTTCAATAGTTTGTGTTTTTCTGTTAAGAATCATCAAACGTGAGCCGTCTCTTTGTTCAGCA
Organism: Bacteroidales bacterium; assembly: GCA_023228145.1. Classification (NCBI taxonomy): domain Bacteria; kingdom Pseudomonadati; phylum Bacteroidota; class Bacteroidia; order Bacteroidales; species Bacteroidales bacterium. The sequence goes on from JALOBU010000003.1 coordinate 65,641, forward strand.
GGTTTGTCAGCAACCAGTTCCTGAGGTAAATGAAACCTGAATTCAGATAATTTCATTTGTTACTATTTTATATATTTTAAAAAAAACTTACGAATTTACATGATTAAAAGACAAAAGTCAAGTTTTTTTTGTCAACTATCTCAAAATCTGCAAGTTATTGTCTTTTGCCACATTAAAACAATCTATAACTTAACGATATGTTGTATGAAAATATTATCTGTTGAAATTATTTTAAGAAAATAAACTCCTTGTTTAAGATGTTTTAAGTCTATTTGTGTTTTATTTACAGCTTCTTTAAATGTTTTTTCAAATACTTTTTTGCTTTCAATATTATATATTTCAATCCTGTCAAATTGATTATTATTGTTTTCAATATTAATTATGTTTTTAAATGGGTTAGGGTAAATATTGTGAGCAGAGAGATTGTTTTCTTCAATATTGACGATGTTATTATCAATTTTTGCAATCAATTCATATTCCGGGTCAAAAGTAGTAGTATTTGGAATAAAGTTTAATTTAAAACTATAAACCTGTCCATCATAAGTATTATCAAAGAAAAGCAATGTGTCTTTTGTGTTATTTGAAAATTTCACAGGTACAGGAAGTTCAAAATAATAAACTGATGGATGCGATTGTTGTTGTGTGATAATCAAATCAACAATACTGTCGGGATGTATGGTTGTGTGTAATGAATATATTGGATATCCTTGTCCGTAAATCCAGTCTTGGAAAAAATCAACCAAATTCATCCCTGAAGCAGCTTCTGCATGCTCTCTGAAATCGTCAGTTTCGGCAAAACTATATGATAATTGCGGGTCAGTAATAAAATTTTTCATACAACTGAACATGGCCGAATCTCCAATTTTAACTCTTAACATATTTAAGACCATGGCCCCTTTGTTATATGAAAGTCTTCCGCTGAAAATTCTGGAAACATTAGTTGTGTCATCGCAATAAACCGAACCATCTGGTTCGGAAGTGATGTCATCAACATTATATTGTTTCCAATATTTCCATGCATTATTGGTATTTAAAAAATAATAAGTTAGGCCGGTTAAAAAAGTTGCGAAACCTTCATTAATCCAGATATCGTGCCAGCTACGACATGTAACTTTATCTCCAAACCACTGGTGTGCCAGTTCGTGAGCCATGAGGTCATATCCAAAATTGACAATAAAGGTCATAGTTTGATGTTCCATTCCACCACCCCATCCAAATTGTGCATGCCCGTATTTTTCGTTTAAGAAAGGATAATCCGAAAACAAACTGTCGTATAATTGCATCACAGGAATTAAGTCTGGTGTTTGTTGCTGGGCATCATTCAGGTCTTCCGGAAAAACATAATTTAGTATTTCTAAAGTTCCGTTTTGTAACTGGGCAAAATCAGAATACACGGAATAATTGGTAACAGCTAATGCAATCAAATAGGTAACAATGGGATATCTGTGTTTCCAGTGATATATTTTATTTGACCCGGCCGTGTTTTCAGAAACCAGCAATCCGTTACTGGCTGCCCTGTAGGCATTTGGGGTGGTAATGTAAACATCTATAGAGTCAATCTTGTCGCTTAACGAATTTTTGCAGGGCCACCAGTCAGGCGCACCAAAAGGTTCCGAAAGTGTCCATATTATCGGAGCCCCATTATGGTCATCCTGAATGAATGAGCCGAACCCGACTCCTTGTGGAGGCGTTCCATGATAATAAATAAAAATGGAGTCTTGGCTCCATGGTGTTATTGTTGATGGCAGATTGATTAAGATAATATTATTAGCGTGTGTGAAACTTAAATTACTATTATGATAGATTATACTATCTACAGTCATTATCTGGTTAAGTTCAAATTCCATCTGGCTCATGGAACTTGTAGCAGCAAAATAAGAACATACATAGCCCGAAATCTGGTTCACCGAAGGGTCAATATACCAATTCATACGGTGATAATAAAGATCGTAGTTATCTCCTAATTTATTGTTTCTGGCTTTAATAAGTTTTTCGTGGCTTTTTGCTTCCTGAAATGATATTGTTTTTGTAATATTTTTATCTGGTAGCTTCTGTGAGTAAGTAACGATTACGCATAATAATGCGGTACAAGTTAAAAGAATGTTTTTAATCATGATAATATTAATTGTAGATATGTAGAGTCTGCCCGTCGAAACCTGTTTTATACTGTTTCAGAGGGTAAATGGCTGGTCCATTCACTATTGAGCCGTCAGTGATAAGATATTCGGAAAAACAATTATGGCATTTTAAAATTAATCCCGATGGTTCAACAGCAACATAAGCAGAATCAGCTTCCCAATCGTAAGGGCAAGCTTGTTCAAAAGCCACAAATTCATCAACAGAACTCCGGTAAACAACAATACCTCTGTAACCGCCTGTAATTGTTACCCATCCGCCAACAGTTGACAATTCAAGGTAGAGGGTTGAGGAAATGTTAAGATATATATCAACATAAACATCCGGTATGGGATTTTTTTGTTTTTTGCATGAGAACGCAAATGTGCAAATAACGAATAGAAGTAAAAAAAAGGAAAATACGTTTCTTCTCATTAGGCAATTATCAAGATATAATAACGTTATTATTTGTGTATAATTTTGTTTTTAAATTTTTTTTTGTTGATGGAATGATACCGCAAAACTTTTTATTTTTATCAACTTAAAATGTATTGCAAAATTAACTAAAAACAACCCGAAAGATGAGATTATTTAATAAATTTGTTTTAATTATACTGATTTTGTTTGTTTTATTACCAGTAGAAGGATGCAGTAAATTCCAGCAGAGCAAGTATCAGGAAACACAGCGGAGAAAAAAGTTTGAAAAAGAAAAAAAACAACGTGAGAAAGAAGCCGAGCAGGCCTATGAAGAAGCTATTGAACGACACTATATGATTCAAGACAAATCAACAAGGCAGCTGATGAAAAAAAATGCAAAAAAATCTCTTGCATACAAAGAGCATAAAAAAGCAGGTGTTTTAGAACGCTTGTTTACACCAAAACAAAAAAAGGGTAAAGCAAGGCAAAAGGGGGTTGAAAAATAGTATTAAGTGATGAGAGGCTTGATGAACAAAATAAAATATTATTTCATTCATAAAATCCTTAACCTTTTATTTTTATGCTTTTTGTTTTTCAATAAAACCTACGGACAGGAATATTTTGAAATTAATTTTGACAGAATTTCATCTGAAAATTATAAAATTGAAAAAGGACTTTCACAGAATTCTGCTTATTCTATAACTCAAGACAGCAAAGGTTATATCTGGATAGGAACATGGGATGGTCTTAACAGGTATGACGGTTATGATTTTTTAACTTTTCGTCCCACTGTTAGCGGTCATTCCAATGAGCTGAGCAATCAGACTATTTATGTGCTTTTTACTGATAAAAACGAAACAGTATGGATAGGTACAGATGCCGGATTAAATAGTTATAATCACAAAACCGGCAATTTCACGCAATATAAACATAGCAAGAAACAACCTTTTTCCATTAGTGGTGACACCATACTTAGCATAGCTGAACAGGATGAAAATACTTTATGGATAGGTACGAACAATGGATTAAATAGATTTGACAAAACCACTGGCTTTTTTTATCATTTTAAATTAAACCCCAATAATGCGAACAGCCCCAGCAACAACAATATTAATTGTATTCTGATTGACAAGAATAACAATATTTGGTTTGGTACCAATGAGGGTTTGAATTACTTTGACAGGCAAAAAAAACTATTTTTTCATTGGTATTCAGGCAAAAATCCTAATTCACTAAGCAGTGATATTATTTTGGATTTACTCATAGATAATAACAATAAACTTTGGATATGTTCGGATAATGGTATTAATATTATGGATATTAATACAAAAAAAATAACTAAAAAATATCAGAGCACTAAATATGATGACAATTCACTTAGTAATAATAATGTAACAAGCATTTTACAGGATAATGAAGGTGTGATTTGGTTGGGAACATACGGTGGTGGATTAAATAGATATGACAAAAAAAATGACAACTTTATATCTTTCAAAAACAACATATATAACGAACGTAGTTTGAGCAATGATTTTATAAATAAACTTTTTCAGGATAAATCGGGTATCATTTGGGTGGCTACAGCGTGGAAAGGGGTAAGTAAAATTGATAAATACTCAAACAGGTTTAATCATATCCGGCATGTGGCAAATGATGATAATAGTTTAAATAATAATAATGTATGGGGTATTTATCAGGATGATTTAGGTAAAATCTGGATAGCAACAGATAATGGAATTAATATTTTTGACCGGGAGCAAAACAAATATAGTTTTATTCAAAACGACCCAAACAACCCAAATACAATTCCCACAAACCTTATAAGATGGATATCTCAAGATAAAAGTGGCTTGTTTTGGATAGGCACTTTAGGTGTTGGATTGATAAGTTATGACAGGGAAAACAAATCTTTTACCTTATATTCCAACGACCAGAAAAATCCGCATAGTATAAGTAATAATAATGTAAATTACATTTTGGAAGACAAACAAAACAATCTGTGGATTGCTACTGATAATGGTTTAAACCTGTATCAGCCTTCAACAAAAACATTTAAAAGATTTATGCATGACCCGGATAAAAGAAATTCCATTTCTAACAACACGGTATATTACATCTATGAAGATAAAGAAGGTTTATTATGGTTTTGTACGCTTGGAGGTTTGAACAGTTACAATCCTGTTAGTGGAAAATTTAATGTTCTTAAAAGAAGTCCGGGTACAAAGAACACATTAAGTTCTGATAAGATTTTTTCGTTATACGAAGATAATGAAGGTACATTCTGGATAGCAACATTTGGAGGTGGGTTAAACCGTTTCAACCGAAAAACCGGGGAAATAAAATATTATCTTGAAGAAAACGGATTGCCCAATAATGTTGTTTACAATATTTTTGAAGATAAAAACGATAATTTATGGATAACAACAAACTATGGCTTGTCAAAATTCAATAAAGAAAATGAAAATTTTGTGAATTATGATGTAAAAGACGGTATTCAAAGCAACGAATTTAACCTGAATTCAGCATTTCATAATAAAGAAACCGGTGAGATGTTTTTTGGGGGGATGAACGGATTAAATTCGTTTTATCCTAATAAAATTATCGTTAATACCTATATTCCTCCCGTAGTTATTACTAAATTCAGAAAATTTGACAAGTTGCAGGTCCGGGAAATATTTGACGGAGATACCATTTTTCTTACATACAATGATAATTTTTTCTCATTTGAATTTGCAGCCATGGATTATTCTAACCCTTCGAAAAACAAATATGCATACAAACTTGAAAATTTTGATAATAACTGGAATTATTGTGATGCTTACCGCAGGTTTGCAGGATATACCAAAGTTCCTGCCGGCACATATGTTTTTCGCGTCAAAGCTTCAAACAGCGATGGCATATGGAATGAAAAAGGAATTTCTTTTACTATTATAATTTCTCCTCCCTGGTGGCGTACTTGGTGGTTTCGAATAGGGTCGGCTTTACTTATATCCCTGATAGTTTGGTATATCATTTTTTTAAGGCTCAGAAATATTAGAATCAGGCACGAAGATGAAAAAAAAATATTAGCAATAGAAAAACAAATGTTTCAGCTTGAGCAAACAGCTTTGCGCCTCCAGATGAATCCGCATTTTATTTTCAATACATTAAATTCTATACAGAGTTTTGTTATTGCCAACAACACCGACAAAGCCATTAATTATCTTGCAAAGTTTTCTACCTTGATGCGTTTTATACTTGCGCATTCGCAAAAGTCCTTTGTGAACATCAGCGATGAAATAAAAGCTATGGATATATATCTTGATGTGGAAAGATTGCGTTTTGATTACAAATTTGATTATACTTTTGATATTGCATTGGAAATAGATGAAGAATTTATCGAAATACCCCCCATGATAATACAGCCCTATATAGAAAATGCCATCATTCATGGTATTTTGCATAAAGAAGATTCCGGCCATATTAAAATAAGCATGAATGTCAAAGACGAAAAATTTCTGATATGTGTAATTGAAGATAATGGAGTGGGAAGAGCAAGGGCAGAACAAATGAAAGCGAAATCTGATTTGAAACACAAATCACGAGGGATGCTTATCACTCAAAAACGGCTTGAAATATTAAATAAAAGTGGAAACGATCAAACGAATGTAAAAATTACTGACCTTAAAGATGAAAATAACACTCCTTCAGGCACCCGTGTTGAAATATTAATTCCTTACAAAGAGTCTGAATAAAATAATAAATTTGTAAAAAAACCAATTATGCTCAGAGCAATAATAATTGACGACGAAAAAACCTCCTGTGATACTTTGGCAGGTTTGATAAGCAGGTATTGCAAAAATGTGGAAATTGTTGGCTTTGCCAATGGTTATAAATCAGGCTTAAAAGCCATACATGAAAATAAGCCCGATATCGTTTTTCTCGACATTCAGATGCCTGACGGAAGTGGCTTTCAACTATTAGAGGATGTTAAAGATGTTAACTTTGATATTATTTTCACAACTGCTTATGACCAGTATGCCATTAAAGCCATTAAATACAGTGCGCTTGATTACTTACTTAAACCCATTATTCCTGCCGACCTTGTTAATGCGGTTCAAAAAGCCGAAGCAAGAAGAACCCATAGCGAAATGGATAGCAACATAAAAGTGTTGCTCGAAAACCTAAAAACCAAAAATGAACCAAAAAAAATAGTCTTGTCCACTTCCGACAAGATTCATATTGTGGAAACCGACAATATTATCCGTTGCGAGTCGGATGATTATTATACACGTTACTTTTTTACAGATGGCAAAACCCTTTTGATATCCAGAACTCTAAAAGAAACCGAGCAATTACTTGGGGAGCAGTCTTTTCTCAGACCACATAAGTCACACTTGATAAATATTAAATATATTAAGGGGTTACTTAAAAACGACGGAGGCTACATACTGATGTCTGACGGATACAAAGTGCCGGTTTCCAGAAGAAAAAAAGAAAAAGTGATACAAACTCTCAGGCATTTATAACAAATTTTATTTTTCCGAATACTTAAAAAAGCTGCCGATAACTTTTTTTCTTCTGCCGTAAACTTATTGAGTGAAAAATGTTATTTTATTAAAATTATTTTTGAATACAATTAAGTGCACTTTTTTTAACATAATGTTTAATTAATCCTATAAAATCACGAAAATAAAGTACCTATTTCCATTTTTTTACAATAAAAAATAAATTTGATAAAATTTTTTTGGTAAATTTAATCGAATATTTATATCTTTACCGACCTTTTTTAGTGTAAATAATTTTTTATTGATTTTTTAAACAACATAAAACTAAAAATATGCTTCGAAAGTTACTATTTACAGCATCCGTGATAATTACTGCAAGCTTGGCAGCATTCTCACAATCGGGAACCCTAAAAGGTAAAATTACGGATAAGACAACAAACGAGCCTATTCCTTTTGCAAATATTATTATTGAACAGGGAGGCAAGCAGTCTGGCGGTACAACATCTGATTTTGATGGTAATTATACCATTAAGCCCATCCCTCCAGGAAAATATGATGTAAAAGCCACTTATGTAGGATATAAGCCGATAATGATTGCCAATTTGGTCATCATTGCCAATCAGATTACCTTTCAGGATGTGCAGATGGAATCAACTGCAATCAACATTGAAACATTTGAGGTGGTTGACTACAAAGTTCCTTTGATAAGTAAGGACCAAACATCTTCAGGCGGAACTATGACATCGGAAGAAATATCAAAGATGCCCGGAAGGTCGGCACAATCGGTTGCCATACAGGTTGGTGGTGTTTTCTCGCAGGATGGTGATATGGGAAGCATAAGAGGAGCGAGAGCAGATGGAACTATCACTTATGTGGATGGTGTTAGGGTACGTGGCTCTTCTGCAGTGCCAAAAGCTGCAATTGAACAGGTAACGGTAATAACCGGAGGAACGCCGGCTCAATATGGCGATGCTACCGGCGGTATATTATCCATTTCAACAAAAGGAGCTTCCAGAGAATTTGGAATGGGTTTCGAAGGCGCTACTTCTCAATTTCTCGATAAGTTTGGATATAATCTGGTGAGTCTGAATTTGCAGGGACCTCTGATTAAAGGGCGTGACTCCACACAAACTACTGCATTACTGGGCTATTTTATTGCAGCAGAATATACCTATCAAAAAGACCCAAGACCTTTTCAAAATGGTAATTGGAAAGCATTGGATGATGTAGTTGCAGATTTAGAAGCAAGGCCACTTGTAGCTAGCGGACTGGGAACGGGGACATATACGTCTGCTGAATTTTTACGCAACTCAAGTTTTGAAAATATACCGGCAAAATTAAATTCTGCAAATAATGACCTGAATTTGTCAGGGAAAATTGACGTCAGGACATCTGCTAATACGAATTTAACTTTTGGAGGCACCTGGCAATATAACTGGGGAAAAGCTTATGTTCGTAATTATTCATTATTAAACTGGGAAAAGAATCCGGAACAGATTTATAGCTCCTGGCGTGTTTATGGGCGTTTTACTCAGCGTTTTCCTACTGCCAGTGATAGCAAGGCAACCATTAAAAATATTTATTATTCAATACAAGGAGATTATTCAAACACTACTAATACTACCCGTGACCCGGAATTCAGAGATGACCTTTTTAAATATGGTTATTTTGGGAAATTTAAAACCTATTCTACCAAATCATATGAATGGAACACCGACCCAACCACGGGCATTGAAGCAAATATTCATAATGGTTTTGCCGACACATTGGTTACATTTGAACAAACGGATATCAACCCAATATTATCAAATTATACACAAACTTATTATGACTTGTATGCAGGCGACCCTTACCTGCATTATCAGAACCTTAACCAGATTATGCTCGGTGGCGGTTTAGTTAACGGTTATTTTGGTTCAAGAGATAATGTTTATAATTTATGGACAAATGTTGGTATTCCCTATAACCAATATTCCCAAAGTGTTTACAATCAGTTTGGAATCACAGCCAATGCTTCTGCGGATATAGGAAATCATGCCCTACAGTTAGGTTTTTATTATGAACAACGTAAGGAAAGTTTTATTGCTTACAGTCCGGTTAGTTTGTGGCAGGCCTTACGTCAGCAAGTTAACAGGCATATAGTACAACTTGATTTGACAAATCCGCATTTGGTGTACGATCAATATGGCGTTTTTATGGATACTATTTGGTATGACCGTTTGTACTCAGAAAACGAACAGGCAACTGTGGATTATAATCTTCGCGAAAAACTCGGACTGCCTGTAAACGGAACTGATTGGATAGATGTGGACAGTTACGACCCAACCACCTTTAATATTGATATGTTCAGCGCAGACGAATTATTAAATAATGGAAATCCTTATGTCAGTTATCAGGGGTATGACCATACAGGTAAAAAATTAAAAAGTAAACCCAGTTTTGATGATTTTTTCACAGAAGTTAATTCTTTTGGAGATAAAACCCGTCCCATAGGCGCTTTTGAACCTATTTATATTGCCGGTTACATTCAGGATAAATTTGCATTTAACGACCTTATATTTAATGTCGGCCTGCGTGTTGACCGTTACGATGCCAACCAAAAAGTGCTGAAAGACCCATACCTTCTTTATGAAGCAAAAACTGTAAAGGAAGTTGATAACTTGGGCTCTCACCCGGCAAATATGGGAGAAGATTTTGTTGTTTATGTTGATGATATTAAAAACCCCGGAGCCATAAAAGGGTATCGTGATGGAAGTACCTGGTATAATGCTGAGGGTGTTGAAATTAGCGACCCTTCTACCATTGAAACCGGCTCTGGCATTGCACCTTATCTGGTAAATCCCGACCAGAAGGAGGTTAACTCTTCGGCGTTTACAGATTATAACCCACAGTTAAACTGGATGCCGCGTATTTCATTCTCCTTCCCCATTTCTGACGAAGCCTTGTTTTTTGCACATTATGACATTTTAACCCAGCGCCCAACAACAGGCAATGTGATGAATCCTACAGAGTATTTTTACATCTATTCACAAGGGCAAAACCCCATTAATAATCCAAACCTGAAATCAGAAAAAACTATTGATTATGAATTGGGCTTCCAGCAGAAAATAAGTAATTCTTCTTCAATTAAAATTTCCGGTTATTATCGTGAGCAACGAAACATGATTCAGGCTTATCGTTATTCCGGAGCATATCCTGTTAACTATTATACATATAATAATATTGACTTTGGTACAGTAATGGGTTTAACGGTAACTTATGACTTAAGAAGAACTGGAAATGTATGGCTAAAAGCAAGTTATACCTTGCAGTTTGCTTCGGGAACAGGTTCCAATGCTGAAACCGGACTTAATCTGGTTCAAACAGGACAACCCAACCTAAGAACAATTACTCCGCTTGATTTCGATAGAAGACATTCATTTCAGGCAGTGTTTGATTATCGCTATGGTGAAGGTAAAGAATACAACGGCCCGAAAATTACCAGAAAAATAAAAGGTACAGACAAGGTAAAAACCGTACAGTTGTTAAAAAATACCGGATTGAATATTTCACTGAACGGAGGCTCGGGCATTCCTTACAGCCGCTCCAGTACGGTTATTGCCTCTTTATTAACCTCACAGGGTTATTTGCTCGAAGGGCAGATAAATGGCTCTCGTATGCCATGGCAGTTCAGGGTGGATGCCCGCATTGATAAAGATATTGAAATTAAAACCGGCAAGAAAGGTGAAAAAAGAGGAAGACCTTTGTATATGAATATTTATCTTGAAATACTTAATGTTCTTAATAGCAAAAACATTCTTGGAGTTTATCGTGCTACCGGGAACCCTGATGATGACGGATATCTTTCTTCGGCAACATACCAGTCACAAATTAATGCCCAGACGGATGTTCAGGCATATATTGACCAGTATTCTATAAAAGTTAATAATCCCTATAATTATAGTTTACCAAGAAGAATTCGTCTGGGTGTTGCTTTGGCATTTTAAAGTTTATAAATATGAAAGTATCAATTAAACATAAAAAAATCACTATCATGAAAAATATCATTCGTTTATTATTATTCACAGCATTTATATTTGGATTTGCCAAAACAAATTTTGCTGAAGAGTGGCCGGTACTTAAATCGTTGAAAAATACACCTTTAACCAAATCAACTAAAGCCGAGGCCTGCCTTCCTGCTTCTGCTGCTATGGACCTTGATGTTAATAATGTGAAGTGCCGTATTATGACAGGAGGCGATATGTGGTGGGATTTACAGGGGGCAGCAGAATACTTTATTCCTGCCAATACAAAAAAAGCATCCATGTTTTCTGCCGCACTATGGATTGGTGGTTTGGATGTTAACGGACAGTTAAAACTTGCTGCGCAGCGTTATCGCGGTAACGGTAATGATTACTGGCCCGGGCCACTTTCAATTGATGGGACTGCTTCCATTGATGCTGAAACATGCGATGAATATGATAAATTTTTTGTAATTACACGCGCCGAAGTTGAAGAATTTATTGCTGCTTATAACGAAGGAGGATTAGGAGGATATGATGTTCCATCAAGTATTAAAAATTATCCGGCTCATGGAGACCTTTCAAAAAACCAAAGCTATTACATGGCGCCTTTTTTTGATAATAATAATGACGATATCTATAATTATAATGATGGTGATTATCCCTATTATGATTTTGAAAATGCTTTATGCCCTGCCAATATGCCTCCGGGTACAGTTGATGTTGACACGGGAACTCAAGGCCCGACAAGCCGTTTAGTTGATCAGGTATTAAAAGGAGACAAAACTCTTTGGTGGGTTTTTAATGATAAAGGTAATATTCACACAGAAACCCAAGGAGAGGCTGTTGGTATGGAAATCAGGGCACAGGCATTCGGATTTTCAACCAATGATGAAATTAATAACATGACTTTTTATACGTATGAAATTATAAACCGTTCAACTTATAGGCTAACAGAAACCTATTTCAGCCAATGGGTTGATACCGACCTGGGTTATGCTAAGGATGATTATATAGGTTGTGATGTGTTAAGGGGCTTGGGGTATTGTTATAATGGAGATGATTTTGATGAAAATGCAGAAGGTGCAACAGGTTATGGCGCTCAACCTCCGGCAATAGGTGTTGACTTTTTCCAGGGGCCTTATATGGACCCTGATCAAACGGATAATCTAAAATATGACATTGAGAATCCTTTAGAAAATTGCAATGAAGCTATCAATGGCGTGAATTTTGGCAATGGAATTATAGACGATGAACGCTTTGGTATGCGCCGTTTTGTGTTTCACAATAACACAGGTGGCGGGCTTGATGCAATAACCGACCCTGACATTGCGGCGGAGTATTATAACCTGTTAAGAGGTATTTGGAAAGACGGACAGCGTATGATATATTGGGGGTTGGCTCATCCGAGTGCCCAAGGGTACGGACCGGAATGTGACTTTATGTTTCCTGATAATACTGACCCCTGTCTTTGGGGAACAGGAGGCGTGAATCCTGGCTCTCCTTATCCCAGCCAATACTGGACAGAGGAACAATCAGGAAATGCCCCTTATGACAGGCGTTTCATGCAATCGGCAGGGCCATTTACTCTTGAACCGGGTGCGGTAAATTATATTACTGTGGGTATTCCCTGGGCACAAGCATCATCAGGCGGGCCTTTTGCATCTGTACAGCTTTTGCGGACGGTGGATGATAAATGCCAGGCTTTATTTGATAATTGCTTTAAAGTATTGGATGGTCCCGATGCACCAGATTTAACAATACAGGAACTTGACAAAGAATTGATACTTTATATTTCCAATAAAAAAGGACAATCTAATAACTATAACAAAACTCCAGAAGATTATTTCGAATGGGATAAAACGATTATTGAAGGGGATTCATTATTCAGATTTGAGGGGTATCAAATATTTCAGGTGAAAGATGCTTCCGTTTCCGTTACTGATATTCACGATGCAGACAAAGCAAGGCTGGTTGCTCAATGTGATATCAAGAATGATATTTCCAGAATTATTAACTACAACTATTCGGAAGCTTTGGGTGGTAATGTTCCTGTGATTGAGGTTGATGGTTCAAACTCAGGTATTGTGCATTCTTTTAGAATATTTGAAGATAAATTTGCATCCGGTGATAAACGTTTAGTAAATCATAAACAATATTATTATATTGCCATTGCTTATGCCTATAATAATTTTAAAACATACAGCCAATCTGTGCCTGAGTTTTATGATGGCCAAAAACTTCCTTATAAAGCAGGAAGAAAAGCTGCATCAGGTAATATTGAAATCGTTTCGGCTATGCCTCATGCCCCATCACCTGGAGCAGGAGGTACCATAACAAATTCAGAATACGGTGTGATGCCCCAGATTACCAGAATGGAAGGGCAGGGGAATGGAGGATTTATTTTGGATTTTACCACCGAAACTCATGACAGGATTATGTCTTCATCTTCATATTTTTCTGAACAACTCACCTATGATTATAATAAAGGACCTATAAACATAAAAGTTATTGACCCACTGAATGTAGCTCCGGGGACTTATACCCTGAAATTTGTTCCTCCTGCCAGCGGAAACATTGATTCTTCCAGTTGGGTATTGACAAATACTACAACGTTACAACAATGGAATTCCGAACAAACTATAAAAGTAGCGTACGAACAACTATTGCTGGATATTGGATTATCCATTTCCATTGAACAGGTGAAACTTCAGGACCCTGAACTTCGTGGTTATGAGAATGGATTTCTGGAAGCTACAATAGAATTTGCCGACCCCACAAAGCCATGGCTTACCGGAGTTCCTGATATTGATAATAATAAACCTTTTAACTGGATACGCTCGGGCATGACGGTTGACCAGGACGATTTAACTAACAATGACTATGATTTGAAATCTTCTGGTGGTTCAATTACCGGGGATGCTTATGACCCTGATGAAGTTTATGAAAAAATTCTTTCAGGAACCTGGGCGCCGTACCGTATGGCTTCCAGATTTGAATATGGGTCACAATGGGATGATGTTTTTTATTCAAGTAATAAATTGATAAATCTTTATAGTATAGATTTATATTTAACTCCTGACCGTTCCAAATGGTCTCGTTGCCCTGTTCTGGAAATGTGCGAAGATGATAATTATTTACTTACAGAAGGCAATGTGAAGAAACTTGACCTAAGAGCCGGAGAAACCGATGGCGTTGTAGGAATGGGATGGTTCCCAGGATATGCTATTAATGTTGAAACAGGAGAACGTTTAAATATTATGTTTGGCGAAGATTCCTGGTTGCAGGGCGAAAACGGTCGTGATATGATATGGAACCCTACAAATAATTATGCTACAAATTTAGGGGATATTTTATTTGGAGGGAAACACTGGACTTACATTATGGGCCATAATGGGGAATCGTATAGCCCTATTTTTAATGTATTGCAGGATTGTCCAGCTTATGATGGAGGCGAGTGGATAAGAAATACGTTGACGGCATATCCTCCCGATAATGCATATTATAGATTTTATAAGCGTTTTGTCTTTAAAGATGTGATGTGGGTTGGTTGTCCGATGATTTCAGATGCTAAGTACTTGTTTAACGACCCGGCAAATATGCCTTGTGAAGTTAAAATAAGAATCAGGGTAAGCAGGCCTTACAAAAGATATTATTCTACCAATACCGGCCCAACTACTCCCGAAAATAATAACTTTCCGATGTATTCTTTCAATACTGATAATATTTCAACTATTACAAACAGCGAAATTGCAGCAAAAGGTGCTCTGGACCTGATTAATGTAGTGCCTAATCCCTATTATGCATTTTCCGGTTACGAAATAAATCAGCTAGATAACAGGGTTCGTATAACAAATTTGCCTCAGAAATGCGAAATATCAATATTTACTGTGAGCGGGAACATGGTTCGTAAATATTCAAAAGATGATGTTAATTCCTATGTTGACTGGGATTTAAAAAACTATGCAGGAATACCCATAGCCGGAGGCATTTATCTGATTTATGTTAATGTTGATGGTGTCGGTACTAAAGTCCTAAAATGGTTTGGCTCATTGCGCCCGATTGACTTACAGGCATTTTAATTTTAAAACAGTGTAAAACCCTATAAAATTACCACTTATGAATAATACAGCTAAAATATTTTTATCAATTGCGCTGATAAGCCTGTTTGTACTGCCTGTGCAAAATACCAAAGCCGGTAATGAAGACCGTATTGGAGAATGCGGCGCTCAGGAATTGCTTATTAATCCCTGGGCAAGAAGTTCGGGTTGGGGCGGGGCAGGCGTTGCATTTTCACGGGGTATTGAAGCTATGTACACAAATATTGCCGGATTAGCATTTACCAAAAGAACGGAAATAGTATTTGCACATACCATGTGGCTGAAAGGTTCGGGTGTGAGTATTAATACTTTTGGCTTGTCTCAGAAAGTTGGGGAAACAAGTGTTATAGGATTAAGTGTTATGGCTATGAGTTTTGGCGATGTCATGATTACTTCCGTGGAGTTACCAGAAGGAGGTACCGGAAATTATACACCATCACTTCTAAACATTAATATATCCTATGCAAAAATGTTTTCTAACAGTATTTATGGTGGAATCAACCTAAAAGTACTTTCTCAAAAAATTTCCAATCTTTCAGCGCAGGGCATAGCTATTGATGCCGGTATTCAGTACATTACCGGGGAAAAAGAAAATATTATGTTTGGAATTGCTTTAAAAAATGTTGGCCCGCGGATGAAATTTAAAGGTGACGGGCTTTCCTTCACGGGAACGGGACAGAATTCTTCCTTTTCACAAACGGTAGAACAGCGTTCTGCTGATTTTGAATTGCCAACCACACTGAATATTGGTGTTGCTTACAATTTTATTATCAATGACCAGCATAGTATTTGTCTTGCAGGGACTTTTATATCCAATTCGTTTGGAAAAGACCAATATGTTGTTGGGTTAGAGTATAAGATGATGGAATATATGTATTTAAGGGGCGGTTATACCATGGAGAAAGGCATTTTTAAATCGGCTGACAGAACAAACGCTCATACCGGCCCTTCAGCAGGTATTACTGTTCAGGTCCCTATAAATAAAAAGAGAGGTTCAACGGTTGGTTTTGATTATTCGTACCGCTTTTCAAACCCATTTCAGGGCACACATTCTATCGGGGCCCGAATCAGTCTGTAACAGTAATATAAAAATTTTATGCAAAGAGTCCCTGTTTAGGGATTCTTTGTTTTTTTTTAATTTAAATAATAACACATGTCGAAGTATTATACAGAGGAAGGATTACAAAAGCTAAAAGATGAGCTTAATCAGCTTATCAACGTAGAGCGCAAGAAAATTTCACAACAAATTGCTGAAGCCAGAGATAAGGGAGATTTGTCGGAAAATGCCGAATACGATGCTGCAAAAGATGCACAGGGAATGCTGGAACTGAAAATATCTAAATTACAGAATGTAATTCGGAATGCAAAAATAATTGATGAATCAAAGCTGGATGTTTCGAAAGTTTTGATATTATCAATGGTTACCATAAAAAACCTGCCTAATGGTAAAACAATGACATATAACCTTGTCTCAGAAAACGAAGCAGATTTGAAACTGGGGAAGATTTCGGTAAATTCACCAATTGCAAAAGGGCTACTTGGTAAAAAAGTTGGGGATAAGGTTGATATTAATGTACCCGCAGGCACTTTAAAATTTGAAATAATTAAAATCTCTTATTAATAAAATATTATGGCAAGTATTTTTTCAAAAATTGTTGCAGGTGAGATACCTTGTTATAAAATTGCCGAGAATGATGATTTTCTGGCATTTCTTGACATAAATCCTATTGCTGAAGGGCATACCTTGGTTATTCCCAAACAAGAGACAGATTATATTTTTGATATTGATGATAAACAGTATAGCGAGCTATTTTTGTTTTCAAAGAAAATTTCTAAAGCTATAAAAAAATCAATACCCTGCAAAAAAGTTGGCATTGCAGTGGTTGGGCTTGAAGTGGCACATGCTCATGTTCATTTGATACCTATCAACAAAATCTATGACATTGATTTTAGAAACCCGAAACTTCCTCTTTCAAAAGAAAAGTTTAATTCGATTTGTGAGTTGATTCGAAATAATTTAGAGGCCTGATTTCTTTTTTGCCAGGTATTCTGCAATTTTAGTTAACTCATCGTACCATTCTTTACCGAATTTTTTGATAAGAGCTGCTTTTAGATACTTATAAAGCAATATTTTGTTTTCTTTTCCCTTGCAGATTGCAGATTTACATACATGCCAATTGTGATAATTAACAGCAAGGAAATCATCATAATCCGTTACTCTTACAGGATACAAATGGCAGG
Source organism: Bacteroidales bacterium (assembly GCA_023228145.1). Taxonomy (NCBI): domain Bacteria; kingdom Pseudomonadati; phylum Bacteroidota; class Bacteroidia; order Bacteroidales; species Bacteroidales bacterium. The sequence continues at coordinate 83,002 of JALOBU010000003.1, forward strand.
AAACGGGCTTTTGAAAAGTAATTTTTTTTTCAGAATAAGCTTTTTCGATTGCGCAGAAGGCAATATCCTTGTCATAACAAACAAAAACACATTCCCTACCGCTGAGTAGCGGCGTAACTTTTTTTCCTTCGGGATCAGTAACAAAAACACCTGTTTTTATGACTTCTGAAATAGCATCCGGAGTCATAAACTTTTTAATTTCGTGCAGGTTTTTAGCAATTAATTGAATTTCTTCCTCTTCCAGTGGGGCGCCGGCATCTCCTTCCACACAACACTTTCCATTGCATACCTGAAGGTTGCAGCAAAAATAACATTGAGCTATTTCGTCAGATACCAGTGTGTTACCAACAATGAGCATGTTTTTCCCCAAAATTAATAAGTATTTGTTCATAAGCAAGAGTGTTTTAATATATTTTTGTAAAAAAAACCATGCTTGTTTTTCCCGGATGCAAAATAAATCTTGGATTGAAAGTTGTTTCGAAACGAAGTGATGGCTTTCACGAAATTGAAAGTATTTTGTTTCCCGTTCCATGGTATGATGCCCTTGAACTAATTCCATCGGATATTTGTATTTTCACTTATAAAGGAAAAGCCATTCATTGCCATGCTGAGGACAATATATGTTACATGGCTTATCAGAAGATGAAGCAATTATATAAAATTCCTACTGTAAAATTGTATTTATTGAAAAATATTCCAATGGGAGCCGGATTAGGCGGTGGCTCTTCTGATGCAGTATATGTGTTGCTGGTTTTAAACAAATTGTTTTCTTTGGGTTTAAATAATAATGAGCTCACAGAAATTGCTGCAGGTTTAGGAAGTGATTGTTCTTTTTTTGTGCAAAAAGGCCCTTGCCTGGCAAGCGGCAAAGGTGAAAAGCTAATGCCTGTATCGCTCAATTTAAAAGGATACTATCTTGCTATTGTAAAACCGGATATTTCCATATCTACGGCAGAAGCTTACAAAATGATTATACCTTGTAAAAGAAACATTTCATTTGCTGACGTGATAAAGCAACCGATTGAAAAATGGAAGGATTTATTAATAAACGATTTTGAAACTCCGGTATTTAATAAGTACCCTGTAATTAAAGAAATTAAAAATCAATTATACAGCAAGGGAGCCATTTATGCTTCAATGAGCGGGAGCGGGTCAGCAGTTTACGGACTGTTTGAAAAAAAAGTAACTATAAAGAGTGTTTTTCCGGATTATATTTGCTGGATGGGGGAATTATAAATTTATTTGGGGGCTTTTTTTAGCAGATAAAAGGCTATGCCAAGAAAAACAACATTGGGTAGCCAGGAAGCTATCATGGGTGTCAGGTTGCCATAGGTGGCAAATGTTTCAGTAATACGCATAAAAAGAATATAAACGAATGTCAGAGCAAGGCCAAAAGCTATATGCATACCTATGCCCCCCCTAACTTTTCTGCTTGATACAGAAACCCCAATAAGTGTCAAAATAAATGCAGAAAAAGGAAAGGCAAGCCTTTTGTGTTTTTCTACTTCATAAAACCTGATATTTTCTGCCCCTTTCATTTTTTCTTCTTTTATGAATTTTCTGAGCTGAGTAAAATTCATTATGTCCAGATTGTCTGTTTTACTATAGAAATCACCCGGAAGCAGATTGATAGTTGTGTCTTTTTTTTCACCATTGTATATAACTTCCTTCATTCCATCAATAAGACGTATGCTGTATTTATTAATAGTCCATTTCATTTTAGTGCTATCCCAAATAATATTTTTTGCTGACAATTTATAATACATTTTCCCTTCTTTGAATGATTCAAGGGTGAACAGAGTGCCCATATTTTGGTCAACGTCGTAGCTTTCAACATAAACAAAAGTTCCCGGTGAAATTTGCATGTGCATATTTCTGTTGTTATTTCTGTATTTATTTTTAATGTAAGTGTTTTTAAAATTCAGCAGCCCCTTATTGGTACTTGGAATTAAAAAATTAGCCATATAAAACGACAATGCGGTAAGCAAAAATGCTGTAAACATATATGGTCGTAACATTCGGTTAAAACTTACGCCACTGCTCAATATGGCAACAATTTCTGAATAGGAAGCCATTTTTGAAGTGAAGAAAATAACAGCGATAAATGTAAAAAGCGGACTGAAAAGATTTGCAAAATATGGAATAAAATTCAGGTAATAATCAAATATTATTTCGTTTAATGGCGCCTGACTTTGAATGAGGTCATCAATATTTTCCGACAAATCGAAAATTATGACAATCATGATTATCAATGCAATAGAAAGGAAGAAGGCCCCTAAAAATTTTCTGATAATATAAAAATCAATTTTTTTCAACACAGAATGCTTCAAGATGGTAAATGATAAACAACAAATTTAATCTATTTCGTATTATCGGAAAATAAAAAAACCTGCCGTAACGGGCAGGTTTTTAAAAAAAATATTGTGTTTATTCCTCATCTTTTTCTTGTTCTTCGTAAGCTTTAAGCAGCTGAGTCTGTATTTCTCCAGGCACCTGGGTATATTCTGAGAATTTCATACCGTAAGTGGCACGTCCACTTGTTATGGAACTTAAAGCTGTAGAATACCTGTTCATTTCTGCTAAAGGAACTTTTGCTAAAATTTTCTGGTAGTTTCCTTCGCTGTCCATGCCCATAATTACCGCTCTTCGGCCTTGCAGGTCTGTCATTACGTCTCCCATTTTATCTTCAGGTACAATTACTTCCACGTCGTATATAGGCTCGAGAATTTTAGGGCCGGCATTTTTAAATGCTTCTTTAAATGCATTTCTTCCGGCGAGTTTGAATGATATTTCGTTGGAGTCCACGGGGTGCATTTTACCATCATAAATATAAACTGCAATGTCGCGGGCATAAGAGCCTGTTAGCGGACCTTCTTCCATTTTTTCCATGATTCCTTTCAGAATGGCAGGCATAAAACGTGCGTCAATGGAGCCGCCTACAATGCAATTGTGAAATATTAGTTTTCCACCCCATGACAGTTCATGTTGTTCTTTTCCACGAATAGGAAATTCGGTAGGTTCAACCATATTTTCTGTGAAAGGCTGTATCAGCAAATGCACTTCGCCAAACTGACCTGCTCCGCCTGATTGTTTTTTGTGGCGATATACGGATTTTGATTGTTTGGTGATGGTTTCACGATATGGTATCCTGGGAGGAAGAAATTCTATATCGATTTTATTAATTTTTTCAATTTGCCATTTGGCTATGGTGAGGTGTAATTCTCCCTGTCCGTGTAAAATAAGTTGTTTGAGTTCTTTGGAATATTCAGGAATTAAGGTAGGGTCAATTTTACGCATGTCATTTAATATCCCGCCAAGCTTTTCATCATCTGCAGTATTAAGGGCTTTCACAGCAACACGATATTTCGGGTTCGGGAATTCTATAGGCTTCAGTTGTATTTCTGAATTTTTTGAAAAGTTTAAGGTGTTATTTGTATAAGAGTTTTTCAGTTTGATGGTAGCAGCAAAATCTCCTGCAACAACTTTGGCAATTTTTTCACGATTTTTTCCGGCACAAACAAACACTTGCGAAATTCGCTCTTTGGTGCTGTTGTTAACATTGACCATATCCAAAGCTTCAGTGATTTCACCCGATAACACTTTGAAATAGGATACTTCACCAATATGTGTTTCTATGGATGTTTTAAAAATAAAAGCGCTGGCAGGCTCTGTAATTATACAGGGGATATCTTTACCTTCAACGGTTTTTGGAGGTGCAACTTCGTCGGGGGATGGAGTGGAATTAGCGATAAATTCCAGCAATGAACTTACCCCTAAATTATTTTTTGATGATGTGCATAAAACCGGGAAAAGATTTCTGTGAGTAATACCAAGTTTTATACCTCTGAAAAGTTCTTCTTCAGTCAAAGTGCCTTTATCAAAAAATATTTCCATAAGCGATTCATCGCTCTCGGCGGCAGCTTCAATCAGAGCAGCATGCAATTCTTCGGCTTTGACTTTTTCACTGTCAGGTATGTCTAATATTTCAGCTTTACCGTCTTTGTTGTATTTAAATAACTTCATTTTTAAAAGGTCAACAACGGAATCAAATCCGATACCGGTGTTCAAGGCATATTGTACTAGAGTAACTTTTGCACCAAATTGATTTTTAAGCTGCCTGATATTTTCTTCAAAATTTGCTTTTTCATGTTCTAGCTGGTTGACGACAAATATTACAGGAACATTTTGCTTATTGGTATGGCGCCATGTAATTTCTGTACCCACTTCAACGCCATTTTGTGCATTGACTACCATGAGTGCTGTTTCACAGACTTTTAAGGATGAAAACACTTCCCCGATAAAATCATCAAAACCGGGATTATCAATAATATTTATTTTTTTGCCGGCGTATTCCGTGTACATCACGGTTGAATAAACCGAATTTTGACGCTCAAGTTCTATTTCGCGATAGTCAGAAACGGTATTATTATCTTCCACGCTACCTCTTCTTTTAATCACGCCACCTTCAAAAAGCATACATTCAGCCAGGGTGGTTTTCCCTGATTTTGCGCCACCAATCAACGCAATGTTTTTAATCTCATTAGTCTGATAAACCTTCATTTTTTATAAGTTGTAATAAATTAATAAATAAATTTTCAAAAAAGGTCAGCAAAGATATGAAAATATATGATAAAAAATACAGAATTTACAAAAGGCTTAATCCATGAGTTTATTATCTTTCCAATTCCCGCATACCTTTTTGCCTGAAGCATAAGTAAAGCAACCCTGCCCATGAAATTTATTTTGCCGAAACATTCCATCGTATTGTGAACCGTCAGGCATGATCAGAAATCCTTTGCCATCTTTCGTATTGTTTTTGAGATGGCCTTTGTATGTTTTTCCGTTTTCACAGGTAAAAGTTCCTTCACCGTTCATTTTGCTGTTTTTCCACTCGCCCTGATAAGTACAACCTTTATATTCTCCTTCAGCATATATAAATGTCCCTATTCCGTTACACTGATTTTCCGACCATTCACCATAATAGCTGTCTCCATTGGCATAGAAATACTTCCCTGTTCCCTGAAGTTTGTTGTTGATAAACTGGCCTTCATATCTGTCTCCACTGGCGTATTCAAAAATTCCGTTGCCATTCATCATGTTGTTAGCCCATTCGCCGTTGTACCTGCACCCCTGCCATTTCCCTGATGCAAAAGTAAAAATACCTTTCCCCTGCAATTTATTGTTAGAAAACTCACCTTCATATTTGTCCCCGTTGGGATACGAAAAAACTCCAACACCATTTTTGCAATCACCCGAGACACAACCGAATTTTTGTGCAGGGCAAACAGTATGAACATTGCAAAACAAAACAAAAAAGAGAACAAGATGAAAACTCTTAAAAAAAGTATTAAAGGTTTTCATATAATATATACCAGTTTTCAATTGCTTTTAACTTTTCATCAGAAATACAGAAGTTCTTCTGCCTACTGCCTTTCGGGTTCCATTTGAACATACTTTGAAAGCAGGGTGGCATATTTTTTACTTTCTTCTTTCTGGCCGTATTTATCAGAATAGGCCATCAGTGCCTGTAATATTTGCAATGCTTGCTGCGTGTCCTGACCGTGAAATCCGAGTGTCAGGTCTCTGTTGCTGGCAAAATATGAAACATTTTTTGCAAAAGTTTTTTGGTCCACGCTTTCATAATATTCAAGATCCTGGTCATAAATAGTTCCTACTGTGCTGAATATCTCGTTGGCCTTTGCATTTTCTCCGCACATAAAATATAATTCGGCATATCCTATCATGTATAAATCAAAGGGTACTGCATAATCAGGCATCAGTTCAACACCTTTATTAAGAATTTCCAACGCTTCTTTTTTCTTACCCTCGCTAATCAATGCCTGGGCGAGGCGGGCAAAATTATTGCGGAGGTAGAGCGACATTCCATAACTTTCTTTATCAACATAAACATTTGGGTCGTTGAGGTTGCCGTAAGCAAATTTTTTTGTAAAACAATCGTAAGTTTCATTAGTCAGCACCCCGCCTCTTTTAGCGTCGCCTTTTACAGGCAGAAAACGGTACACACATCCTTCAAGGAAACAGTAGTCGTCAATGTCTATAAAATCTTTTACGCTTGAAGGGCTGGCAAAATATATCGGACGTTCCCAATTATTGGTAGCTATGATATCCAGCAACATCAGGTCGTTTTTATACAAAGTGTTTTTTCTCATTTTCCATGTGATGGCTTTTACCACTTTATCAGTCAGATATGAGGGGACTGTGCCATTGTTACATACTTTTAGAGAGTCTACCTTAAGTGAAAATAACTTAGTTGGCAGATAAGCGACATAACGTTTATCCTGAAGCCTGACTTTATTATCCTGTTTGTCGCTATTGATAAAGTTTATGATTTTTTTCAAGTCCCAGTAGTTGTTTGGGTCTTTCTCGAAATAAGGGACAAAATCGTTGGTTCCGGCAGTATATTTATCTGAAGGTATTGTAAAAGGAAGGGGGTCGGAATCATAAATTTTGTTGAATAACTGATGAATATACCAGTCGCCGGATGCAAGAGTAAAGTTAACCACACGGACATCCGTTCTGAAACCTTCGACTTCCTGAGCGTACCATAGAGGAAAAGTGTCGTTATCTCCATTGGTGATTAAAATTGCATTGGGAGCACATGACGCAAGATAGTTTTTTGCATAGTCTCTGCAGGCGTATTTATCAGAACGGTCGTGGTCGTCCCAGTTTTGATTTGCCATTATAACGGGAACAAGCAGAAGGCCTGTGAGTACAGATGCAAAAACTGCAATGAGTTTGGGTATCTTTAATTTAGATATAAAATGATATATAGCAATAACGCCTAACCCTACCCAAATAGCGAAACTGTAAAATGATCCTGCGTAAGCATAATCACGTTCACGCGGCTGGTAAGGTGTAGGATTCAGGTAAAGAATGATAGCCACACCCGTCATGATGAACAATAACAATACAACAAAGGCGTCTTTTTTATTTTTTCTGAAATGGTATATCAATCCTGCCAGCCCAAGCAGTAAAGGAAGAAAATAATATGTGTTTCTGCCTTTATTAGTCTGCATTTTATCGGTCAGTTTGTCTTGGGACCCTAAACGTGCTGCATCAAGGAAGTTAATGCCACTGAGCCAGTTACCGTTTGCAATATCCTTGTTTCCGGCTTCATCAATGCCAAAACCTTGTATGTCATTTTGCCTCCCGGCAAAATTCCACATAAAATAACGCCAATACTGGTTTCCAAGCTGGTTTTTAAATAAAAACGCCAGATTTTCTCCAAAGGTAGGTTTGCTTTTACCCTTTGTACCTGTCCATGCCATATAGGCTCTTATATGCTTGTCCTGGTCGCTCCACATGCGCGGAAATAATCCGCAACCGGCAGGATCATATTTATAAGATAGTTTACGATTTGTACGAATGTATTTATCTTCACCCTTGATATAATTGTAATTACCTTCTTTAGTATCTACAACTTTTGTGTTAAAATACTGCCCGTAAAGCACTGGCCAGTCGCCATATTGGTCGCGGTTGAGATAGGTGAGAAGTGTCAGCGCATCTTCCGGGGCATTTTCATTAATTGGCGTATTGGCATTAGCCCTGATTACAAGTACAAGAAAAGAAGAATATCCTATCAAAATAAATGCAAAAGACAAAATGATAGTATTCATAATCGTATGGGCGCGTTTTTTGGTAATAATCAAACCCAATACTATTAGGCCTACAATAATTACAAAATAAATTATTGTTCCCGAGTTAAAGGGCATGCCTGCCGTGTTTACAAAAAATAGCTCGAAATATCCTGCCATCTTAACCGTCCAGGGAATAATCCCGGATTGTATAAACCCTAAAATGATAACCGAAAGAATCAATGTTACTATGAAGTTTTTTCTTGATTGTTTAACTTTTCTGAAATAGTAAATCAAAGTCATGGCAGGAATACACAACAGGTTTAACAGGTGAACCCCGATAGAAAGCCCTATCATAAAAGCAATAAAAACGATCCATCGGTTGGCGTATTTTTCATCTGCCACCACCTCCCATTTCAGAATAGCCCAGAAAACAATAGCCGTAAAAAAGGCTGATGTTGCATAAACTTCCCCTTCCACAGCCGAAAACCAGAAAGAATCGGAAAATGTACATGTTAATGCGCCGACAAGGCCGGCACCCAGAATAATGTATATTTGAGGAACCGTTAGGTCATAACTGTTGCTTTTTACGTATAATTTTTTTGCCAGCGCCGTGATGGTCCAGAAAAGAAAAAGAATGGCAAAGCCGCTTAATATGGCAGACATGCTGTTAACCATCATAGCAACTTTGGAAACATCATCCCCTGCGAACAAGGTGAAAAAGCGGCCAATAAGCTGAAAGAATGGCGCTCCGGGAGGGTGCCCTACCTCAAGCTTGTAGGCGGTGGAAATATATTCCCCGCAATCCCACCAGCTTACTGTGGGTTCTTTCGTTAAAAGGTAAACCGCGGAGGCGAAGATAAAAACTATCCATCCCAACACGTTATTCATTACTTTAAAATTCTTTAGAAAATTCATAATTCCCTTTTTGTAATTAAGGTTACGAAAATACTAAAATGATGTTAATTTATCCGTCATTTTAAGAAAAAAATTAATTTTACTGTCTTTTAATTACGAAATCATGCTTTGTTTTTTTCGTTTTATAGAATACCTGAAATATAGACTTCATGCAAAGTCTGAATTTAAAATTCATGCCCCTTTTTGTTATGAATTTTATACAAAAGCGATAAAAACTCATAAAAAAGCGAAAAAACATCTTTCTGAAATTGAAAAAAGAAAAAAAATTTTACTTCATTCAAACGAAAAGATTACAGTTCAAGACTTGGGAACAGGGTTGGCTAAGAAGCCATCAACACGAAAAATTTCCAGGATAATTACAGGCAGTTCAAGTTCAAAAAAAGAAATGCGGACGTTTTTTTCTATGGTTCAGTTTTTAAAACCCTTGAACATAGTTGAATTAGGGACATCATTAGGCTTTACAACCATGGCGATGTCAAAGGCACAAAGTAATATTGAGATTATTACTATTGAAGGCTGCTCTGAAACAGCAGCATGGGCTCAAAAAAATTTCGATAACTCAGGCTTCCCAATTAAAATTATTAAAGGTGATATAGAAAAAGCGCTCCCTTTTGTCCTTGAGGGTTTGAAAACAATAGGCATGGTTTATTTTGATGCAAATCATACCCGGGAGGCTACTTTAAATTATTTTAATATTTGCCTGCCATACATCAATCAACAAAGCGTTTTTATTTTTGACGACATATATTGGTCGCCTGATATGAAAGCTGTCTGGAATGAAATATATATGCATCATGAAGTGAGTCTCAGCATTGATTTGTTTCATTTTGGATTAGTGTTTTTTAATAAAAAAATAGCAAAGCAACATTTTGTTTTGAAGTATTGACGTACCTTTGTTAAAACTAATTTTGTTATGTCTCAGCAGGTAATTAAGTTGGCAGGTATTGCAAAGCACTACAAGGTCGGGGCGCATATTGTTAAAGCCTTACAGGACATCTCTCTTGAAATCCAAAAAAACGAATATGTTGCACTTATGGGGCCTTCGGGTTCCGGAAAATCAACATTGATGAATCTTCTCGGATGTCTTGATACTGCAACCAAAGGAGAATATATTCTGAACAACAGGGATGTCAGCAAGCTTGATGATAACGAATTGGCAGAGATACGTAATAAGGAAATAGGCTTTGTTTTTCAGACATTCAATCTTTTGCCGCGCTCTACAGCACTTGACAATGTTACTTTACCGCTCATTTACGCCGGTTATGGAAAGGCCCGGAGGTTGGAACGTGCCAAAGAAGTGTTGGAGCAAGTTCAGCTTGCTGACCGTGTTACACATAAGCCGAATGAACTTTCCGGAGGGCAACGACAGCGTGTAGCTATCGCCAGAGCATTGGTCAATCACCCGTCAATTATCCTGGCTGACGAACCAACCGGCAACCTTGACTCCAAAACTTCTATAGAGATAATGGGATTGTTTGAGGAAATTCATGAAAAAGGAAATACAATTATTTTAGTTACTCACGAAGAAGATATTGCACGTCACGCCCATCGTATCATTCGCCTTAAAGATGGTTTAGTGGACGAAGATATGCTGAATGAAAATGTCCGTAAAATGGCTTACTATAAAGATACTTTTCATGCAACAAATTAAATGGCTGAAAAAATAAAAAAAATATATACCAAAACCGGTGATGAAGGAAACACATCGCTTCTGGGAGGTACAATTATAAAAAAATCCGATTTAAGAGTTGAAGCATACGGCGCCCTTGATGAACTGAATTCATATATAGGACTTGTGAGGGATTTTGCCATAGAACAGGAGATGAAGGAAATCCTGTTAAAAATTCAGGAACATGTTTTTATAGCAGAATCTATGATAGCAGCGGATACGCCATCGGTGATGAACACATTGCCAAAGTTAAACAAAATGAATATTAGCATGATCGAACAAGAAATAGATAAAATGGCGCAAACTCTTGTTCCGCAACATAATTTTATACTTCCGGGCGGTCACCCGCTGGTGTCATACTGTCATATTGTAAGGACTGTTTGCCGAAGAGCAGAGAGATGTATTGTAAGGATTGAAAATACAAACGAATATTATTCAATAATTATAAAATACATAAACCGCCTTTCCGATTATTTTTTTATTCTGGCCCGTTATATAACCAAAGAGTTGGGTATTGAAGAAAATTACTGGAAGCCATAAAATATCATTTACAGCATTTAAATAAATTTGTTAAAAAATTAAAAAATTTTTATTCACTCAATAAGCAGGAGTATTTTATCGTTATCCTGATATAACAGGACTTTCAGAGGTAAAACGATGATAAATAAAAGTGGTTTAAATGTGAAATATAAAAGAATATTGTTTTTTGCTTGACTTTTTGTAATTAATAATTATATTTTTGCAAAAAATTTTAAAAAGGGAAGTATGTATTGGACATTAGAACTTGCCTCAAAACTTGAAGACGCTCCCTGGCCGGCCACCAAAGATGAGCTGATAGATTATGCACAGCGCACCGGATTACCTATGGAGGTCATCGAAAACCTGAAAGAGATAGAGGACGAAGGCGAGATTTACGAAAGTATTGAGGATATCTGGCCCGATTATCCTACCAAAGAAGATTTCTTCTTTCATGAAGATGAATACTAAAATTATGTATAACATATACAGAAACTCCCGAAAGGGAGTTTTTTTTATGCCAGAATAAACATTTTAATTTGAATAAAATCACGAAGAACGCAAAGTTTTACACAAAGACCGCCAAGAGTTTCCATATTATTCTTAAAACTTACACATGCTCTTGAAGCGTGAAATCGCCTGAACAAAACTATTTATTTGCCTGCTGGGCAATCAAAAACTCAAACTGTTCAGGGGTGATGGCATCTTCAATTTTGTAAGTCCCTATTGCATCACGGCGCAAAGCGTTCAGGTATGCCCCGCAACCCAATGCATTGCCTAGGTCACGTGCTAAAGCCCGAATATAAGTTCCTTTGCTGCAAACAATCATAAAATCAACTTCAGGCAGGCGGATAGCAGTGATATTAATATTTATAATGTTTATTTCCCTCGGTTCAATTTTGCATTCCTGTTGGTTACGGGCAAAATCATAAGCCCGCCTTCCGCCAATTTTTACTGCCGAAAACAAAGGAGGCACCTGTTGTTGTAAGCCCGTGAATTTTTTACAGGCCCCGATAATTTCTTTTTCTGTAAGATGGGAAATTTCAAAAGTTTTATCAACAGCTGTTTCCATATCATAAGATGGAGTGGTGGCGCCAAGATAAAAAGTTCCTGAATATGTTTTGTCCATTCCCTGAAATTCTTCTATTCTTTTTGTATATTTCCCGGTGCATACAATCAGAAGGCCGGTGGCCAAAGGGTCAAGGGTGCCTGCATGGCCGACCTTGATTTTTTTTATTCCCAGTTGTTGTTTCAGCACTTGCCTTATCTTTCCTACAACATCAAAAGAAGTCCACTTATATGGCTTATTGATAAGAAGAATTTCCCCGGCCTGAAAGTCAAACATGCTTAAATGATTTTCAGGTCAACGCCCGACAACAACAATATGATGATTATAGAGCCGATTATGATACGGTAATAGCCAAATACCCTGAACCCGAATTTTGTCAGAAAAGCAATGAATGCTTTTATTGCTATCAATGCCACAACAAACGCCACCAGGTTTCCCAACAGAAGCAGGTTTATATGGTGTGTGTTCAGATGGTTATCGTTTAAGAAAAACAGAGTTTCATAATCCGAAAAAAGTTTATAGCATGTGGCGGCAAGCATGGTGGGCACGGCAAGAAAAAAACTGAACTCTGCAGCTTGCTTGCGGCTAAGGCACTGTGTCATTCCTCCGATGATGCTGGCAGCCGAGCGGCTTACTCCCGGTATAACGGAAATTACCTGAAACAGGCCGATAATAAATGCATTTTTAAATGACATTTTTTTGTCGTTTTTTTCATTGTTTTTAAACCAGTTGTCAACGAAAATAAGTATGATACCCCCAGCAAACAGCGCCATGGCAACAATCAGCACGCTTTCGAGCATCTGATCAATAAAAGCTTCAAGCAAAAAAGCGATGATAAGCGGAATGCAGGCAATACCCAGTTTTAAATAAAAATCAAATGACTGAAAAAAACGTTTGAAATACATCACAACAACGGCAAGAATAGCACCAAGTTGAATGTTTACGGTAAATGCTTTGGAAAATTCGTTCGGCTCTATGCCCAGCAAAGCCTCTGTGATAATCATATGTCCTGTTGAAGAAACTGGGAGAAATTCAGTAAGCCCCTCAACAATGGCAATAATAATTGCCTCCAGATAGGTCATTCAGCAGTTTTTTGTTTTGGCTTCAGCATGATAGCAACCACTTCAGCGACGAAACCAAGCAGAATCAGAATAGGTGCAACCGTCAGGCGCTGGGTGTTGAACATATCGTAATTGAATACATTGGGGTCGTCGGAGCCTCCACCCGCCATCAGTATAAATCCAAGAGCGATGAGTAAAATGCCCGCAAGCATGATGATGTAGTTTCTTTTGTCGAACAACAAGCCTGCAGTTTGTTTGTCAGGTAGCTTCGATTTGGTTGTGGCTTTGGCAGCTTCGGCTTTGGGGGCGGCAACAACATCCGCTTTTTTGGTATCCACAGCAAGCGGCTTTTTTACGATATTGGGTTTGCGCTTTTGTGCCATTTATTTTGGTTTTAATGTGTTTTTATGTTTTGCAGATTCTTTAATTTCTAAAGAAATAATGTTAAGTTTTCTAATTTCAAAAGTACAAATAATCTGTTTTGATTTTCAAATATTTTCTTACAGAGATAAATGTTGAAATCCACGATATTGTAAGCCCGACGAGTACAACAAATGCAAACAGTAAAAGAAAAAGGTCAATGCTTTGGAGGCTGATAATTTCAGGGATTTCTTTGCGGGAAACATATATCACTCCCGTAAGCATAAATATTGCCAGCAGAGAGGAAATCATTCCGTGAATGAGGCTGGTGTTCAGAAAAGGCCTGCGGATAAAGCCTTCAGTGGCTCCCACCAGCTGCATGCTTTTGATGAGGAAGCGTTTTGAATATACTGCCAGCCTTATGGTATTGTTGATAAGCGTGATGGCGATTACAAGCAGAAGTATGCTAAATACAAGCAACACCGCCGAAATTTTACTGATGTTGCTGTTGATTTGCTGCACAAGCGATTTCTGATAAACTATTTCTTTAACATTGGGATTTTTCTTAAGTTGTTGTTCAATTTCTTCAAAATACACAGGGTAAGCGTATTGTGCTTTCAGGTGGACTTCAATAGAAGTATGCAAAGGATTATAACCGATAAATTTTACAAAGTCTTCACCCAGCTCTTCCTGAAAGGTTTCGGCAGCTTTTTCCTCACTGATATATTCTGTAGAGCGCACATACTCGTTGGCGTCAAGTTCTTTCTGCAAATGAATTATCTCGGCTTCTTTCACATTTTTGTTCATGTAAACGGAAAAGCCAATGTTTTCTTTAACATAGTCGGATAATTTTTTTGTGTGCAGCAGCAGCAACCCTATCAGGCCGATGGCAAACAACACCAGCGAAATGCTGACAATGGTAGTGATGCGTGAACCAAACAGGCGGCGTTTTGTAAAACGTTCTTCTTTTTTTGGCATATTGGCTTAAACAGGTTGCTAAATTAATAAAATTAATGATAATGGGAAAAATTGAAGAAGTCAATACTGAAATAATTAGTGGCCCGTATGTATCCACCAGATGGCCGATGTGAGAGGCTCTCCGGTTGGCTTTTGCTCACCAGCTTCCCACTCGATTAGTGTTTCGTTGTTCATTTTTCTCGTTTATACTCTTATGATTCGAATAATATGTTGTCAAGTTATCAAGATTTATGTGTGTGTTTGTGCAAAATTTAATGTGGTGTTTTTAGTTGGCTTGTGTTTTAGAAAAACACCTCTTTTAATTTTGCTAAGGGTTGTCTACTTTTCATTTTTCATTTCTGTCTTTATGCAGCAAAAATTCCATTGTCGTTTTTTTCAGCTTGCCCCAACTAAGCTTACTTTTTGGTAACCAATCTCGCAAAAGCGGTTTTTTAGTTCATGCTGAAATTTCCGGCTTCAAAGTTCTTAACCCTAACTCAGGTAATTACTCAAAATCTTTTCTTAATTTCGCAGTTTACTCCGTTGTGCGAAGTTAGAAACTTCGCACTGTACGCTGGCGTTGAATTTCATTCTATGTTATATACAAATTCAATTGTTCCTTTATTTTTGTTTTATTGATTAGATTCTTCCACTAATTGCCGTTTTTTCTTAATTATTTTCTTTAATATTTTCACAATAAATTATAAACTGTTTAACAAAGTTTCCGAACTTCGCACCAAATAAGGCATTAAAAAATGACAAAAGAAACGGCAGTAAAATTATTTGAGCAGAAGCAAATCCGCAGCTTCTGGGATGAGAAAAAAGAACAATGGTATTTCTCGGTTATAGATGTTGTTGAAATTTTAACGGAAAGCAGAAATCCAAGAGATTACTGGTTCAAAATGAAGATACGCGTTAAAACTGAGGACGGCCTTGAACTGTCGACAATTTGTCGACAGTTGAAATTAAAAGCTTCAGACGGAAAAATGCGTGAAACCGATACGGCACATACACAGGCATTATTGAGGATTATACAATCCATTCCTTCGCCCAAAGCTGAACCCTTCAAACAATGGCTGGCAAAGGTAGGTTACGAAAGAATAAAAGAAATTGCCGATCCGGAGCAAAGTCTCGACCGTGCCAGGGAGAACTGGCAAAAACTTGGCCGCAGCGAAAAATGGATACAACAGCGCATGACCAGCCAGGAAACACGCAACAAACTCACTGATTACTGGAAGGAACACGGTGTGGAAAAATCAGACGAATTTGCCATGCTTACCAATATTATTCATCAGGAATGGACAGGACTTACGGTAAAAGGCCATAAAAAGTTAAAAAAACTCGACACCCAGAACCTCCGCGACCACATGAGTGAGGCCGAACTTATTTTTACCGCTCTTGCCGAATTATCATCGCGGCAGATTGCCGAAACCGAACAAGCTGAAGGGATTCCGGAAAATGCGGCAGCTGGAAAAAAAGGCGGTATGATTGCTAAAGATGCCCGTATCGCCCTCGAAAAGAAAACAGGCAAAAAAGTCGTAACCGGCGAAAACTTTCTTCCTCCGGCCAAAGAAAAAAGGAATCTAAAAAAATAAAAATTTAAAGACAGTGAAAAAGCGTTTGCTGCCTAAAACTTATATTTGATATAAAAAACGCCGATAAGGTGCTTTTTATCAGAGATAGTATTTTTGCAAAGGACTAATTTACCCAGCTTGCCAAAAATTGCATCCCTTGTTTAAAAGGCATAAGCTAAAAATTAAAATATATGAAACTAATTACCTTACAGTCTACCCCCTTAATAGCCTAACACATTCCCCCTAACAGCCTAATCCGCGGCGGACCTAAAAGTCTAACAACCTAACATCCTTCCTCCTAATGACCAATAACCAATTCCTCCTTGCGGACTGCCGACTGTACAATCAAAACTCCAAACTAAAATAACTCAAAATCTTTTCTTAATTTCGCAGTTTATTTTTATCAGCAAATTCATTTATGGAATATAATTTTTGCGATATTGAGAAAAAATGGCGCGAATGGTGGAAGCAGAACGAGATTTACAAAACCGAAATTGACCATTCAAAGTCTAAATACTATGTGCTCGACATGTTTCCATATCCGTCCGGCGCCGGGCTGCATGTGGGGCACCCGCTGGGCTATATAGCATCCGATATTTTTGCACGTTACAAACGGCTTTGCGGCTACAACGTGCTGCATCCTATGGGCTACGATGCCTTTGGTTTGCCCGCAGAGCAATATGCCATACAAACCGGGCAGCACCCTGCCGTAACTACTGAAAATAATATCAAACGCTACCGCGAACAGCTTGACTTGCTTGGGTTTTCGTTCGACTGGAGCCGCGAAGTACGCACCAGCGACCCGAAATATTATAAATGGACACAATGGACCTTCATAAAATTGTTCCATTCGTGGTACAACAAAAAAACAAACAGGGCCGAACCCATTGAAACACTTATCGCAGAATTTGAACTTCAAGGTTCGCAGGACATTCAGGCGGCATGTTCGGAATACGAACCTTTTGATGCAAAGAAATGGAAGAGTTTTTCGGAAAGTGAAAAACAGGACATACTGATGAATTTCCGCCTGGCGTATCTTGCCGACACCATGGTGAACTGGTGCCCCGCACTGGGAACGGTGCTTGCCAACGATGAGGTGAGCGAAGGCTTTTCGGTTCGTGGAGGGCATCCGGTTATCAGAAAATCGATGAAACAATGGCTGCTGCGTATCACGGCTTATGCAGAACGCCTGCTGGAAGGACTTGACAAAATTGACTGGTCAGAAGCCCTCAAAGAAATTCAGCGCAACTGGATTGGGCGTTCTGAAGGCGCTATGATTGAGTTCAGAATTCAGAATTCAGAATTCAGAATTAATGTGTTTACTACACGCCCCGATACCATCTTTGGTGTTACTTATATAACACTGGCCCCGGAACATGAATTTGTTGAACAGATTGTTACGGATGAGTATCGCGAAGCAATTAATAAATATGTTACTGAAGCTAAAAACCGCAGTGAGCGTGAACGCATGGCCGATGTTAAAAAAATCAGCGGACAGTTTACCGGGGCATATGCTATTCATCCTTTTAGCGGTAAGAAATTACCGATATGGGTAGGGGATTATGTGTTAGCAGGTTATGGCACAGGCGCAGTGATGGCTGTTCCTGCCCACGACAGCCGCGACTATGCTTTTGCAAAACATTTCGGACTGGAAATCATTGAAGTGGTTAGCGGCGGCAATAGTGCCGAAGAATCATACGATGCCAAAGAAGGGAAGTTGATAAACTCTGATTTTATCAACGGCATGGAAGTGAAAGACGCCATTGCTGAAGTGTGCAAAAGAGTCGGGGAGAAAGGTATTGGATTTGGGACCGTGAATTACCGCCTGCGCGATGCTATTTTCAGTCGGCAGCGTTACTGGGGTGAGCCATTTCCCGTTTACTATAAAGATGGAATTCCATACACAATTGACGAATCGGAGCTGCCGCTGAAACTGCCTGCTGTGGATGCCTACCTGCCAACAGAAACCGGTGAACCGCCGCTGGCGAGGGCAAAAAACTGGAAAACCAAAGAAGGCTATCCGCTGGAAACCAATACTATGCCGGGCTTTGCAGGCTCCAGCGCATATTATTTACGGTATATGGATCCGCATAATGAGCAGGAATATTTTTCAAAGGAAGCAAACCAATACTGGCAAAATGTTGACCTTTACATAGGTGGCGCCGAACATGCCACAGGGCATCTGATTTATTCGCGTTTCTGGAACAAGTTTTTATACGACCTCGGGCTCACAGCTAAAGACGAACCGTTTAAGAAACTTATCAATCAGGGGATGATACAGGGCCGTTCAAATATTATTTACAGGGTAAAAGGTGAAAATAAGTATGTTTCTTTAAATCTTATAAATGATTTCGAAACAACTCCAATTCATATTGATGTTAATCTGGTGGATAATGATATTCTTGATGTTGAAGCATTAAAAAAATCTTCTCCGGATTACGCAGCATCGGAATTTATTTTAGAAAATGGCAAATTTGTTTGTGGATGGGCTGTAGAAAAAATGTCGAAATCTTTGCTGAATGTTGTCAATCCTGATGAACTTGTTGAAAAATATGGTGCCGATACAGTACGTTTGTATGAAATGTTCTTAGGGCCGCTCGAGATGCACAAACCCTGGGATACCAACGGCATTGAAGGCGTATTTCGTTTTATCAGGAAACTCTGGCGGCTTTATCACGACAACAATAACAATTTTGCTTTGAGCGATGAAGAACCCACCATGGATGAGTTGCGCGTGATACATAAAACCATAAAAAAAGTCAAGGAAGATATTGAGCGTATCTCATTCAATACAGCTGTCAGCAGCTTTATGATTTGTGTTAATGAACTTACCGAATTAAAATGCAATAAAAGAAAAGTGTTGAGTGAACTGTCCCTCATCCTCTCGCCCTTTGCACCGCATATTGCCGAAGAGTTGTGGTCATTACTGGGTAATACTCAAAGCATATTCAACGCTAAGTTTCCGGATTATGATGAGAAATATTTACAGGTAAATTCATTTGCTTATCCGGTTTCTTTCAACGGAAAGATGCGTTTTAAGTTAGAATTGCCCCTGGAAATGGCTATTCCCGATATTGAAAACGCAGTACTTGAGGCTAAAGAATCTGAAAAGTGGCTTGCAGGTTCAAAGCCTAAAAAAATCATTGTTGTAGCAGGGAAAATTATTAATGTAGTTATTTGATTATTAAAGAGATGCGTTTTGCTTTTTGGATTTGGAACAGAATTTGCTTTTTTGTAAGATAAACTCTAAAAAAATGAAGACAAAAATTGTTTTATCGGTAATGGCAGTTTTTATTGCTTCTTTAAGTTTTGCCCAGCTACGTGTAGAAACCAACAATGCGTTTGAGCGGGGCGAGTATCTTAACTATAAAGCATATTATCATTCGGTGCTGACCGGCGAAGTTGTCGCAGGAAACTGCTCTTTCGAGGTGAAAAAAGAAGATAAAAAAATCAATAACAGAAGCACTTACCACATTGAGGTTATTGGCAAGACCAAGGGCGTGTTCAATTGGTTTTTCAAGGTTATTGACCGCTATGAAACATACATTGATGAAATAGCGCTAGTACCTTGGCTTTTTATGCGCCGTGTTAATGAGGGGGGGTATATAATAAATCAGGACATCACATTCAATCAACTGAAAAATGTTGCACATTTTGTTGACAATAAAACCACAAGAACTGCCGATGTGCCAACCCCGGATAACATTCATGACCTGCTTTCTGCTATATATTATTGTCGTACTATGGATGTTCAGAAAATGGGAGCCAATGAAGATTTCAAGGTTAAATTTATGCTTGACGATACCGTATATTCTACAAAAGTTATTTATCTGGGAAAAGAAACACTGGTTACCAGTATCGGCAAGATACGCTGCATAAAACTTAAACCTCAGGTACTGACCGGTACGGTTTTCAAAGACCCATACCCTGTTACTTTATGGGTGAGCGATGATGCAAATAAACTTCCCATTCTTGGAGAATCTGAAATTCTGGTGGGAAAGGTAAAAATGGAGCTGATTGATTACAGAAACCTGAAAAACCCTTTTACCGCAAGGGTAAAATAATTTGAAATAATTTCCATTTCAGAAAATTCTTTTTGTAATTTCGTGAAAAACAAATTATGAAAGCACTGAATTTTTTAGTGTGCATAATGTTTGCGGGCACGTTTGCATTTGCACAACAAATTGACAAAAGCCAGGTGCCTATGTCGGTGAAAAAAATGCTGTTCACCAAAATTCATGATACGTTAACTCCTACGTGGGTGAAAGAAAGCGAAACATATCATGCATCCTATATCAATGGAGAGTTAACGGCAGTAATTGATATAAAGCAAACCGGCGAATGGCTTAAAACCGTCTGGAGCCTTCCTTATAAATATGTTCCTCAAAAAATTAAAGATAATATACTGGCAAATTATGAAGGATATAAAACACTGAAAGTTACAATACAATATCGCCTTGACGGGGATTATTATGTTGTGGATATTAAAAAGAAAAAAGACACTAAAACCTTGCTGTATAATATTAAGGGGGAGTTTGTGAAGAACGAATCTGAAACAACGCCACCTGTGCCGGTCCCCAGTAATAAATAGGGTCTATGAAAAAAGCATTGCTGTTTTCATATGTATTTTTGCTGACAATTTTTGCTCACGCACAGGCCGATACATCTTCTGCACAGAAATATGCCCTTGTAATTCACGGAGGCGCAGGAAATATAACGCCTGATAATATCAGCGAAGAAAAAGAAAAAGCATACACACTGGCATTAACAAAAGCTCTGCTTATAGGGGATTCCATATTAAAAAATAACGGCACGGCTATGGATGCCGTAGAATATGTTATCCGCTATATGGAAGATTGTCCGTTATTTAACGCAGGCAAGGGAGCTGTTTATACCAGCGATGGCACTATAGAATTGGATGCTTCGGTAATGGATGGCAAAACCTCAAAGGCAGGTGCCGTTGCCGGAGTAAAAACAATAAAAAACCCGGTTTCTGCAGCGAGGCTTGTGATGGAAAAAACTCCTCATGTATTTCTTATTGGTTCTGGCGCAGATAAATTTGCAGCTGATGAAGGCCTTGATATAGTGGATTCAAGCTATTTTTATACAGAAGAGCGTTGGAAACAGTATAAAGGAAAATCATCCCCTGAAAATAAAAAAGGTACCGTTGGCGCTGTAGCGCTTGATATAAATGGCAATCTTGCTGCCGGAACGTCAACGGGAGGAATGAGTAATAAAAAATACGGGCGTGTGGGAGATTCGCCGGTAATCGGAGCCGGCACTTATGCAAATAATCTTACTTGTGCTGTTTCATGTACGGGACACGGTGAATATTTTATTAGAAATGTGGTGGCTTATGATGTTTCTGCTATAATGCAATATGCTAAGCTTTCTTTGCAGGAAGCTACAGAAACAATAATTCTGGATAAATTGAAAAAACAGGGTGCAGAAGGAGGTTTGATTGGAATAGATAACAAAGGAAATTATGTTATGATTTTTAATACTGCAGGAATGTTCCGGGGATATATTAATTCAGAAGGCCATAAAGAAGTTATGCTTTATGGAAGTAATTGATGTTTATTTTAAATTTAATATATTTGTAAAAAAAAAAATTATGAAAAAGGTTTCTATTTTATTCTTGTTTGTGTTTTGTGGCATGATAAGTTATGCACAGAACAATTTATCAGGACTTAGCAATATTGCTTTTTCCGAGATTAAATCTACATTACCTGATTCTCCTAAAACCGCACTGGATTTTACGGATACATTAATATATCCGATGTTTAAGGCGACTGATTTTTCATTTTTTTTGGTTGCTGATAATCCTTCATATTGTATTTCTGTGGGGCAGTATTTTGATTGTCCCCAGGCAGTTACTGTTAAGGGCGCTGTTTTTTATGGTGTTGCGTATATGGTGCCTACGGTTAATGTGACGGTTGAACTATTTTTGGCCGGGCCCGATTCATTACCCACAGGTACGGCTTTGGCATCCAAAACAATGTCCGTTGATTCTGTTCAGGCACATGTTCACAGGCTGGCCATGTTTGATACGCCTCAAGCGGTTACACAGCCATATGTAGTTACCGTAACATGTCCTTCCATTACTTTTCCTTTTATTATAGGAGCCAGCGATCCGGCAGCTAATGATGGCCAGGGAGAATGGCTTGCCGTTATCAAGCAATCCGGAGTTTGGAAAAAATCCAAACAATTTTCCGGTGGTGCAAAGGATTTTGATTTTTATATTGCCCCCGTGGTTGAATATGATATTGCTGATGTTACATTTTCGATGGACTCAACATGTATAACTGATGACGGGGAAATTATAGATTTTAATTTGATTAATTCAGGAATATTTCAAGAGAGGATGTATAATTATAATGCTGCCGTTGACTCTGCCATTTATCAGTTTGCCTGGAATTTTGGTGATACCGCCGATACCATATTTGGTATGGATACTTCGCATCAATATGCAGTAGCTTCTCCCTATGTTGTCAGGCTTGGTTATTATTACAGGGGCTGGTACAATTTTGTTGCCCCTGCTATTGTACAGAAAAACCTTCCCACATGCTTAACGCCGGATGTTTCAGATACCTTGCTTTATCCGGCATTCAAAACCACTTCCTATAATTATTTTGAAGTTACTTACGATTCATCAAAATGTATTTCGGTGGGGCAGTATTATAATTGTCCTCAGACACTTGATGTTATGGGTGTGGTTTTCTACGGCCTCTCTTACCCGGACTCAATTATTGATGTTACCGTTGAACTGTATCTGGCCGGGCCTGACTCTTTACCTTTGGGGCCGGCGCTGGTATCACAGACTTTTGAGGTTGACTCTTTTCAGGCACATGTTCACAGAGTGTTAATGTTTAGTACTCCCCAAACGGTAGATCAGCCTTATGTAATAACAATTACTTATGAAGATTCCGTTTCTTCATTTATAATTATTACCAGTGATACTGCAACTAATGACGGACAAGGCGAATGGCTTGCCCTGATTAAACAGCCCGCTGATTCAGCATACAAAAAATCACAGCATTTTTCGGGTGGGGCAAAAGACATTGACTTTTTAATTCTACCCGTTGTTAAGTATGACCTCGCAGGTGTTACATTCTCCATGGATCTTGCCTGTCTGAACAGCGACGGGGACTCTGTTAATTTTATTTTAGATTGCCCGGATATTTATAAAGACAGGATGTACAATTCCTATGCTGCAGCCGACTCTGCAAAATACCAGTTTGCATGGAATTTCGGAGACACACAGGATACTATTTATGCTTTGGACACTTCACATATTTACGAAACTCTTGGGGCATATACTATAAACCTGGGGTATGGATTTGCCGGATGGTATAATTTTATCCTGCCTCAAATAACATCACAATATCTTGATATCTGCACTGGTGTTACAAATATAAATTCTGATGACATTATAATTTACCCGAACCCTGCAAATGATTTTATATACATTGAAAATGCAGAAAATACAAGTGTTGAGATATATAATTTACTTGGAGCGATTGTCATAAGTAAATCCATCACACAAAACAGAGAGTTGTTTTCGCTTGACGGTTTAACCAAGGGGAGTTACTTGATTAAGGTAACTGACTCGTCAGGTTTGATTAATCGTAAGGTAGTTTTTATTAAGCTATAAAGCAAAAAGTCCCTGAAGAGGGACTTTTTTTTACGTTTGAGGCTTATTTTTATCCGCACTTGGCATCACCGCAGGAAGTACATTTTAAGCAACCTTCAGTATATATCAGTGTGGTTTGCCCACATTTTGAACATTTTTCTCCCGGAGCTTCTGTCCCGTTTGGAATAAACTTTTTCAGAGTCCTCACAACGCCGTTTTTCCATGTGTTGATTGAATCGCTGTCGAGGCGAAGGTTTGAGATAAGGTCAACAACATAAATCAATGGCATACCGTGCCTTAAGATGCCTGAAATCAGTTTTGCGTAGTTCCAGTATTCTGTGTCGAAAGAACGTGACAGCCCTTCTACTGTGGTTTTATATCCCTGTTTATCTTCGTACTGAAAATCATACCTTGTATTGTCAACATCATCTTTGCTTTTAAGCACCCAGCCTTTTTCAACATAAGGTGGCAGGTAAAAATCTTCGGCCTTACCGGTAAAAATTTCGTAAGGTTTATTATTTATATGTCCGACTACTGCAATCCATTTTTCTTTGGCATTCTGAAAATAAACGATATCGGCATCAAGGCGTTTGGGACGCTGGGGAGCCCGCGTTTCTTTAAATTCACAGGCATCTTCTTTTTTCTCTCCTTCGGAAACCAAAACTCCTGAGCGTGAGCCGTCACGGTATATAGTTACACCTTTACATCCGGATTCCCAAGCTGTCAGGTAAATTTTGCTGACCATTTCTTCTGTGGTTTCTTTAGGCACATTGACAGTTACGCTGATAGAATGGTCAACCCATTTTTGTATGGCCCCTTGCATTTTCACCTTGGCAATCCAGTCAATATCGTTAGCAGTAGCTTTATAATAGGGTGATTTTTTTATAATTGGTGCAAGTTCTTCATCAGAATATGTTTTTATCTGTTCTACATCATAACCTTTTATTTTCAGCCATTTCAGAAATTTCGGGTGGAAAACATTATACTCTTCCCATGAGTCGTTATTCTGGTCAACGAAATTTATGTTTGCATTTTTATCGTTGGGATTGACTTTCCTTCTGCGTTTGTAGTTTACTTTATAAGCAGGTTCTATCCCTGAAGTGGTCTGTGTACAAATACTAACAGTTCCTGTTGGGGCGATGGTAAGCAAGGCAATATTTCTTCTTCCGTGTTTTTCCATTTCGTCATATACCATCGGAGCCGCTTCTTTGATACGTTGGATAAATGGATTGTTCTTTTCTTTTTCTTTATTGTATACTGGGAAAGCCCCGCGTTCCTGGGCTAAAAATACGGAAGAACGATAGGCAACAATAGCCAGTTGTTTATGAACTTCAACCGAAAACTGAATTGCTTCTTCCGAGCCATAGCGGCAACCCAGAGCAGCAAGCATGTCTCCTTCTGCAGTAATTCCTATTCCTGTGCGGCGGCCCTGCATGGTTTTAGCTTTTATTTTTTTCCAGAGAATGCTTTCTATACGCTTTGTTTCTTCGTCTTCGGGGTCGGCATTAATTTTAGCAAGAATGGCATCAATTTTTTCAGTTTCAAGGTCTATTATATCGTCCATTATGCGCTGGGCATAAAAAACATGTTTGTTGAAAAGATCAGAATTAAAATATGCCTCATCCGTAAAAGGGTTTTCAACATAGCTATATAAATTAATAGCAAGTAGGCGGCAGCTGTCGTAAGGACACAAAGGAATTTCTCCGCAAGGATTTGTTGATACCGTAGTAAATCCTAAATCATTATAACAATCAGGAACAGATTCACGAATAATGGTATCCCAGAATAATACGCCGGGTTCAGCTGATTTCCATGCATTACGAATAATTTTATCCCAAAGTTTCCTAGCCTCAATTTCTTTGCTGAGTTTTGGATTTGTTGATTTAATAGGGTATTGTTGTTTATATAAGTTGTTACTAGTAACAGCATGCATGAAATCATCATCAATTTTTACCGAAACATTGGCTCCTGTTACTTTCCCCTGTTCTAGTTTGGCATCAATAAAATCTTCAACATCAGGGTGTTTAATAGATATGCTGAGCATCAGAGCACCTCTGCGGCCATCCTGTGCCACTTCGCGGGTGGAGTTGGAATAACGTTCCATAAAAGGTACGATGCCTGTTGAGGTAAGCGCACTGTTAAGCACCTTGCTTCCCTGTGGACGGATGTGTGAAAGGTCGTGGCCAACGCCGCCGCGTCTTTTCATAAGTTGTACCTGTTCCTGATCCACTTTCATAATCCCCCCGTATGAGTCGGCAGGAGTATCATTACCGATAACAAAACAATTTGACAAAGACGAAATCTGATATTTGTTTCCAATACCTGCCATGGGGCTTCCTTGTGGGATAATGTATCTGAAATCACGGAGTAATTCAAATATTATATCTTCGGAAACAGGATTAGGGTATTTTTTTTCTATACGAGCTATTTCGCTTGCAATACGGCGGTGCATATCATCAGGAGTGCATTCAAGCAATTCACCTTCGCTGTTTTTCAGGGCATATTTATTTATCCACACATCAGCGGCAAGTGTGTCTCCCTTGAAATATTCAATGGTTTGTTGAAGTGCATCCTCAATTTTATATACTTTTTGTTTTTCTTTTTCTTCGTTTTCAATTACGAATAAATCACCAGGTATTTCCGGTTTATTACGTTGCTTGGTTAAATCGCCATACAACGAGTTGTTCTCCGCTTCCTTATTCTGAATTTCTTTATTCTCCTGCCCGTCCGGGAATAACTGATAATTTTTTTCCATAAATAATAATGTTTTAGAATATATAATAAATTGTTAAAGCGTAAAAAAATATTTTTTTGAGTGAAAAAAAGGACGGCTAAATTATATAAAGTCGGCCCTCAATACAAGGCAATTTTATTAACAAAACAGGGTATTTTATTAACTTCGCACGGAAATGTTTGATAACAAGAAAATTAAAATAAATAGAAAAAAATTACAGTTTTTTCTTGCTCCAAATAAGTTTATTTGCAAACCCAAGCCGGTTGTCTGTTAATTTAATGAAATTGACATCAATACTCCAAAAAGGAGTATTTTTTAGGAAAGGTTTTGCGTAGGGAAATTTTTTCAGATATAATTTATTTCCGGCTATTAATTCTTCTTCGCGAAGTTCTTTTATTGTGCCTGTAAATTGTATGCCTCTTATTTTTCCAATGATTTTTGTTTCAAGAGCAATGGTTCCGGCCACAGACGGATGCTGAACAGCATGCCGAATATGCGTTGTGTCATATTCTGATGTGAAAATAAATGTATTATTTTGCTCGGCATATACATAAAAGCACGTTGCGCAATAGGGCAGGTTGTTTTCAGCTGTTGCCAGTGTGAAAATGTGATGTTTTTTTATGAATCGAACAATATGTTTGTCAGGGGCTTCCATCCTCATGCATCATGTAAAGGCTTGCATTTCGCATAATTTAAAATAGGCGCCTTTGAGTTCAGTAAGTTCGGCATGAGTGCCTCTTTCAATGATATTGCCGCGTTGTAAAACTATAATTTCATCGGCATATTTTACGGTGGAAAGACGATGGGCAATCACCAGTGATGTTCGGTTTTGCATCAGCTTGTATAAGGCATCCTGCACCAGCCTTTCTGACTCGGTATCCAGCGAGGATGTGGCTTCATCAAGTATCATAACGGGAGGATTTCTTAGCACTGCGCGGGCTATGCTTAAGCGTTGTTTTTGCCCGCCTGAAAGTTTTATGCCGCGATCGCCGATATTTGTCTGATAGCCTTTATCCATCTCCATAATAAAATCATGAGCGTTGGCAATCTGTGCGGCTTGAATCACGTTTTCTTCAGTAACATCGTCAAGCCCGAATGCAATATTATTAAAAACCGTGTCGTTAAAAAGGATTGTTTCCTGTGTTACAATTCCCATAAGCTGTCGCAAATCAGATATTACATAGTCTTTAACATTAACACCATCCATAATAATCTCTCCCGAAGTGCAGTCGTAAAATCGTGGCAGCAGGTCTGCCATCGTTGATTTTCCGGAACCCGAGTGTCCGACGATAGCAAGCGTTTTCCCCTTTTCTATTACCAGATTAATGTTATGAAGCACTTCCTCTTTTTCATAAGTAAAGCAAACATTATTATATATGATGCTTTTATTAAAATTTTTAATGGCGAGAGCATCGGGTTTTTCAGTAATTACTTCTTCGGCAATAAGCACTTGCTCGATACGCTCTACCGAAGCAGCGCCTTTCTGTATATTTGAATATGCATCCGTAAATGATTTAACCGGATTGATAAGTTGCGAAAACATCACAAGATAAGTAATAAATACTGACGCGCTAAGGGTTGAGGATTCGGATGAAAGTATCAGTGTACCTCCGTATAGTAAAACGGCTCCTACAACAATTATTGCCATGAATTCACTCAGCGGGGAGGCGAGGTCGCGTTTGCGGAAAAGCCTTACCATCAGCCTTGTGTAGTCCTTGTTAAGTTTTTTAAATCTGAAGAAAATGTTGTCTATGGCGTTAAATGCCTTAATAATTCTGAGTCCGCCTAAAGTTTCTTCAATGTTTGAAAGCAGGTCGCCCATTCTTGCCTGCCCTTTTTCGGAGGTTCTGCGCAGACTGCTTCCAATCTTTGCAATGATAAAACCGCTGACAGGAAAAAGAACCAGCACGAACAATGTCAGGTGAGGGCTTATCAGCGACATTGAAACAAGGTATGTAACAATAGCAATGGGTTCTCTGAAAATCATCTCAAGAGAAGTCATAATCGTCCATTGTACTTCCTGCACGTCATTCGTCATGCGCGAGATAATGTCGCCCTTGCGTTGTTCGGTATAATAAGCCAGGGGCAGAATAAGTATTTGTCCGTACAAGGCATTGCGAATATCCTGAACAACCCCGTTGCGTACGGGTGCGAGAAAATACATGGCAAGGTAACGAAACAAATTTTTAAGGAAAAATAATATAATAATAGCAATACATATATAAACAAGCGCGGTGAATGCTCCGTTTTCCTGAATAACATTGCTTACCCAATGGTAAAAATTCAATTTAATGGAGTCTGCATCCAGCGACAATGGTGGTGCATCATATACGGGTTCAACCTGCTTAAAAAGAATGTTAAGCATGGGGATGAACAGCACAAAAGAAACAACAGAAAAAATAACGGAAAGAATGTTGAAAAACACAGTTAATGCAGCTGGGCGCCAGTAAGGCCTTACAAACCGAAGTATCTTCCCGAGCTTTTTCATGCTGCAAAAGTAATATTAATTCTGTATAACGTCAGGTGTAATAAAACATTGCAGCCTCTGTCGTGATATTATCACGTTTCTGTGAAGTAACAGTTACTTTGTATATTCTATTACGTCAGCAGAAACAGTAACAGACAGGGTGTTTTTATTTTCTGTGGCTTCTATAATTACATTGCATAATACCCTGCTGTCTTTTAATTCAATACCGGCTTTTTTTGCTTTATTAATAAGGTCGGTTTTGGCTTCAGATACTATGCCTTCCTCTCCGATAATATTAACTCTCATCTTAGGCTCGGAAGCAGTTCCGGAAAAGCTCCCCAGGTATTTAAAATTTTGACCGGACAGATTAACACTCGTTCCATTCATATTTGAATAAATGCCGTGATACAAAGTTGCTTTGCATCCGGTAAGGCCAACAATAACTAAAAAAACTAATAATATTTTTTTCATAGCAATATTGTTTTGGTTTTCCTACTCTTATGGCTTTTCGGTTACGCCCCCGATATATATACTGAACGGGATAGAAATGTTTGTTATTTGTTTGAATTTCAAATATACAAAAATAATAAATGCAATAAAGGTAACATTCTAAAAATAAAATCATAAACTTAAAAATGAACAATTACGATAATTTTTTCAGGATATTTAAAGTGGGTCCACATCAATACTGACGATGACAGAGGAAAATTTTTTGTTCATTTCGAGAATCATCTGCATCACTCTTTCTTTATGTT
Organism: Bacteroidales bacterium; assembly: GCA_023228145.1. Lineage (NCBI taxonomy): Bacteria > Pseudomonadati > Bacteroidota > Bacteroidia > Bacteroidales > Bacteroidales bacterium. The sequence continues at coordinate 112,310 of JALOBU010000003.1, forward strand.
TTTGAACCTGACCGTCTTTGTCAAGTTTTAAAAGAATATTTTTCAGGTATAAGTTTCTAATTTTCGAAACCATCGGATATTCAGGCCCTATGACTTTTTTATGAAAAAGGAGGCGCAGGTTATGCGTAAGATATGCTGCAGCTGCATTCAGTATATCGGTATCTTTATGTTTTAGGGTTAGTTGTATCAAGCGAGTAAAAGGAGGATAATTAAATTGTCTGCGTTGAATCAACTGCTGGTTAAACATGGCTGTATAGTTATGTTGCAAAGCCAGTTGTATCATAGGGTGGTCAGGAGTGAATGTTTGTATAACAACTTTGCCGCGTTTGCTGCGTCTTCCGGCACGCCCGCTAACCTGTGCCATCAGTTGAAAACTGCGTTCATGTGCCCGGAAGTCGGGATAGGAAAGCATTTGGTCGGCATTTAAAATACCTACGACACTCACATTGTCGAAGTCAAGGCCTTTAGTTACCATTTGTGTCCCTATTAAAATCTGAGTTTTGCGGTCTTCAAAATCGTTGAGTATCTGATGATAGGCATATTTATTTCGTGTGGAGTCCAGATCCATACGGGCGATATTCACTCCGGGAAAAACCATGGCAGTTTCTTCTTCAATGCGTTCAGTTCCAAAGCCCTTGGTGTGAATATTTGTGCTTTTACATGCAGGGCATTCATGGGGAACATTAGTAGAATAACCGCAATAGTGGCACTTTAATAAGTTTGCATGTTTGTGATAAATTAATGTAACATCACAGTATTTGCATTGGGGAATCCAATTGCAGTCGTTACATTCAATTCGGGTAGAATAGCCGCGGCGGTTTTGGAAAAGAATGACCTGCTCTTTATTCTTTAATGCTTGTTTAATTAAATCAAAAAGTTCTATGGAGAAGTATGATTTCATTCGTTTTTGCCGGCTTTGTTCTTTGATGTTGGCAATAGTAATTTCCGGCAATTCAATGTCCCCGTATCTTTTGTGCAATTCCGCCAATCCATATTTTGATGTAATGGTATTATGATATGTTTCAAGAGCCGGTGTGGCAGACCCAAGCAATACTTTGGCTCCATAAAGCTGAGCAAGGTAAATGGCAGCATCACGGGCATTGTAATGCGGGGGTGGATCGGTTTGCTTGTAAGAAGAATCATGTTCTTCGTCCACGATGACAAGTCCCAGTTTGCTGTATGGCAGAAACAGTGCGCTGCGAGCACCCAGGACAATCTTATACGGCTCAGTAATGCTATCATTACTTGTATTCAGGATTTTGTACCAGACTTCCACACGTTCGTCATTACTGTATTTCGAATGATAAACTCCCACCTGCTTGCCAAAATATTTACGGACACGGTTAATGACCTGTGTGGTAAGTGCTATCTCGGGAAGCAGAAACAACACCTGCTGACCCGCATCAATCGTTTCTTGAATTAATTTTATGTACAACTCTGTTTTTCCGCTTGATGTAATACCATGAAGTAACACCACATTTTTATTTTTAAAAGACTCTTTGATGTCGTTGAGACATTGTATCTGATCTTCGGAAAGTATTATGGAGTCAACAGAAATGCTGTGTTCAAAATCTTTAAGTCGTGTCTGGATAATTTCATAAGTTTCAAGAATGCCTTTTGTTATGAGCGCCTGTAACTGTATAGCCGAAGCTCCGGCTTTTTCAAGGAGCTTGGGCCTGCTTATATGTTTTTGAGGAGCATCTGTAAAACGGTTCATTTGCAAAAATGTTAAAAGCAGTTCCATTTGCTTATATGCTTTGCTGCTTAGTTTATCGAGTGTTTTTTGCAATTCGGTTTCGTTGGAATACTCTTCTTTTAGCCTGACACAAACTTCCTTTTTAGGTTTGTATTTTATCTGTATTTCTTCTTCCAGCAGAGCTACCTTTTTCTCGATAAGAGTTTTTACCAGCGGAATAATTTTTTGCTGTTCAACAATCTTTGATATTTCCTGCAATGAAAGTTTTTTCTGTATTTCAAGGGCTTCGGCCACCAGGTATTCTTTTTCAGAAAGAAGTTCGTAATTTTTATTGAAATCGGGGTTTAGCACCAGGCGGCTTTCGCTGGCAAGTTTTAATGAAGATGGCAGGGCGGCATTCATAACTTCTCCCGGGCGGCACATATAATAATTTACCATCCATTCCCAAAAGGAAAACTGTTTTTCATTTACAATAGGTTTTTCATCCAGAATAGATAAAATATATTTTGGCTGAAAATTTTTAGGGACATTCTGATGGATTCTATAAACAAGGGCTGTATAGATTTTCTTTTTCCCGAACTGCACCACCACACGCTGGCCCCGATGCAATTGATTGTTCATTTCAAAAGGCACACGATAGGTATAAAACCCCGGTAAGGGCAATGGTAAAATAAGGTCAGCGAAAAGTGTGATACGTTCCATTATAGTGATAGTATTCTTGCCATATGCAACATGTTTCGGTTAATGTCGCGGTTGTGCTTGGTAGCCTTGTCGAAGGTAGTTAAGCTTATTGTTTTATTTATTTGTCCAACCATAACACCTTTTTGTCCTTGCATTAGCGCTATCACAGCTTCATAACCAAGTGTACTGGCAAGTACACGGTCCATACAGGTTGGCGAGCCTCCGCGCTGCAGATGCCCGATAATGGCTATGCGGGTATCGTAATAGTTGTATTTTTCTTTCACCTTGCGGGCTACTTCAAAAGCGCCGCCCTGGTCATCGCCTTCAGCAACAATGATAATCCCGGAGGTTTTATTTTCGCGACGGTCGTTTTCAAGCTTGGCAATAAGGTCATCAATGTGTGTTTTGGTTTCCGGAATAAGAATGTCTTCTGCACCACAAGCAATGCCACTTCTCAGCGCAATGAAACCTGCATCACGCCCCATTACTTCAACAAAGAACAACCTGTTGTGCGAGGCAGCAGTGTCGCGCAGTTTATCAACGGCTTCAACCACGGTATTTATTGCTGTATCGTAGCCAATCGTAAAATCTGTCCCATACAGGTCGTTGTCAATGGTACCAGGTACACCGACAATTGGAAAATCATATTTATTACCTAATGCCATAGCCCCTCTGAATGTTCCATCACCGCCAATAGCTACAAGGGCATCAATATTGTTTTTTATAAGACAGTTATAAGCTTTTTCAAGCCCTTCTTCCGTTTTAAAAAATTCACTGCGGGCAGTTTTAAGCATAGTTCCACCACGCTGGATGATGTTGGCTACTGAGTGGCGGTACATAGGTTGAGTTTCATCGCTGATTAGTCCTTCATATCCGCGGTTGATTCCGCATACATCAAGTTTATTATAAATTGCCGTTCGGACAACAGCGCGTATGGCTGCGTTCATGCCGGGTGCATCGCCGCCGGAGGTAAGCACCCCGATTTTTTTGAATGCTTTCATATGTTTTGTTCAGATAAGCAAAGGTAAAGTTTACCTTTATTAGTTTGAGTGTTGTTGAAAAAAAAACTTTTAAAAAAAGAAAGATATTCGACTCCTCTGGAGTCGTTTTTTTATTAAGGGGTTATTTTTTTTATAAACATGTGACTTCTACAAAGTCATGAAAATAGGTTTAGGTTTTTAAAATGATGTTGTTGGCATCGTATATTTTTAAAAAAGATACAAAAAGCTACGACCCCATCGGGGTCGAATAGTTTAATAATGTAATATCTGTTGTAACCCCAAAAATTTAATAATAACAGCAACATCCAGGTTTTACTAATAATACAATTTTAAAATAGTACCTTTCAACAAATAACAATCATTAATTTATTTCAAAACTACATCGGGCTTTAATTTAATTTTTTTGGAATACTTATTGCAGAAACTGTTTTATTTTTCTTAATTTTACATTATTAATTTCATTAATATGAAGAAAAAATCCAGAATTTTAACAAAATTAACCGCTATAACAGGCTTAATTACTATCCTTTTTTTATCGTCATGTTTTAAAGATGAAACACCTACAAAAACATTGATGGAAGGTGTATGGACGGTAACACATGTTTATGATGAAGCGGGAGTTGACCATGCAGGGAAAATTAATTTTCCTATTACTGCTTTTCACTTAAGCAGTGATAATACCGTTATTTCAACTGCAGCCCCCCTAACAATGTTTATCGTATATGGTGATAATAAATACACACAAATTGCATCCGATATTGACCAGGTGTTTAATTATGCGGGTTTGGATTTCAGCGGAGGAGAGTATTTTGTGGCAGGTGGAATCGTTGACCGATTCACGCTGGAAATGAAACTTGAGGGCTTGCCGGGGCAAAAATCGCTTACGACATTATTAGATATGCTTGGAATCTCTCAGGATTACCTTGACTTTGTTGTGTATCACAAGTTTATGGATGTAGGTATTTGGTTTGAAGATGAAAATGATACCATGATATGGTCGTTTGACGACCAGACAACAGCAGCTTATAATTCCAAAGATAATTACGGAAATTATGTCCTTTGGTATGGATGGCCGGTTGAGAATTTTACCAAATGCCGTGTCGTATTGAATAAACAGGTTAAAGACCTTAATCAGGTTGTCCAGGATGCGTTGTAATGACTTCTTCCTGAGTTGATTTTGCTTCTTAAAGAAATAATCCAAGTTGTCTTTTTACAAGCGATACAAGGCAAGATGCTTTTTTAGCATAATTCATTTATTTTTGCAATTTATTACTCAGGCATTTAAAGTTCCTGAAAAATATGCAATACCATTTTTGTGAATAAGAAGCATATGAAACTTATTAAAAAGATATTACTATGGATTACCGGCTTGATAATTATAGTAAATCTTATTGTTGTCGTTAGTGGGAATGCTTATGTTTATAAGGCAATGATTTATCAGTATGCTGGGATTGATGATTACAACTTGTTTGAAAACAGGGTAGTTAAAGCAGGGAAACATATTCCCATTCCAAATGCAGTTTGTTATAATAAAATAAACTTATCCGATGAGTTCAGGAAATATTTGCTGGAATCCGGAACAATTGCTTTGCTGGTTTTAAAAAACGATTCGGTTTATTATGAAGAATACTGGGATGGGCATGATAGCAGTACCATATCAAATTCGTTTTCGGTAGCTAAAAGTATTGTAAGCATATTAATAGGTATTGCAATTGATGAAGGGAAGATTAAAAGCGTTGACCAAAAAGTTTCTGATTTTATACCTGAATACGCTGGCGGCTTGAATGAGCAACTCAGCATAAAGCATCTGCTGACCATGAGTGCAGGTTTTGATTGGTGCGAAGAATATGAGAGCTTATTTGGTCAGACAACCAAAGCCTATTATGGTCGTAACCTAAAAAAAATACTTTTACAATTGAAGGTTATAAATACACCCGGGAAAACATTTGTCTATCAAAGTTCAAATCAACTGGTTCTGGCTTATATTCTCGAGAAGGTTACTGGCATGAAACTTAGCGAGTATGCGTCTGAAAAACTATGGAAACCTTTGGGAGCAAAGAATGATGCCTTGTGGAGTCTTGACAAAAAAGAGGGGTTCGAAAAAGCTTTTTGCTGTTTCAATTCGAACGCCAGGGATTTTTCACGTATAGGTTTGCTTTATCTGCACGGTGGTGTTTATAATGGACAAAGAATAATTTCGGAAGAATACGTAGAAGAATCGTTTGAGCCTGCCTCGTTGGTCGATGAAAACGGAAATAAATTTGAACATTACGGCTATTCATGGTGGCTTTCAACTATCGAAAACAAAACCTTTTATCTTGCTAGAGGCATATTAGGGCAATATATTATGATTTTTCCGGATGAGAATATGGTAAGTGTGAGGTTGGGTAAAGAAAGCCCAGAAAAAAACGGGCTTTCAGCATGTGATTATATAGCGATGCATATATTGAAAGAATTTGGGAATATTGGTTACGTGTCGGACAATAAATAAAATGACCTAAGAATATTGACTTTACAATAAATTTATATGAAAATTAAAGTTGAATCTGTAAATATATCAGAAGAAAAGGGGACGATTAAACATCCGGCAAAAAAGGTAATAATTACATCCACAGGCATTGAAAATGATGCACATTCTGGCGACTGGCACAGGCAAATTAGTATGTTGTCATCTGAAAGTATTACCAAATTTGAAAACCAAGCGGGAAGAAAAATCAATTTTGGAGAATTTGCCGAGAATCTTACTGTTTCAGGTATAAATCTGGTTGATACTGCCCCGCTGGACCGTTTTGAAATTAATGATGTTATATTGGAAGTAACACAGATAGGAAAAAAATGTCATGGGGATTCCTGTGCAATTTACAGGGAAGTAGGGAATTGTGTTATGCCTAAAGAAGGTATTTTTTGCAGGGTTTTACACGGGGGTGTTATACATCCAGAGGATACAGGGGTTTATAAACCAAAAGTTTTTAAAGTTTATGTTATAACACTTAGCGATAGGGCAAGCCAGGGTGTTTATAAAGACCTGAGCGGGCCAAAAATTTCTGAAATGGCAGAAAAATTTTTTAGCTCTAAAAAAAGACAATCCAATATCGAAAACACTTTGATACCCGACGATGCTCAATTGCTTGAACAGTTGGTGGCACAAGCAATAAACAAATATGATATTATTATTACTACAGGCGGCACGGGTATTGGACCTAAAGATTTTACTCCTGATATTGTAAAATCCTTATTAGAAAAAGAAATCCCGGGCATTATGGATATGATACGTTTGAAGTACGGTCAACAAAAATACAATGCTCTTGTAAGCCGTTCCATTGCGGGTGTTGTTGGGAAAACATTGGTGTTTACATTGCCGGGCAGCGTAAAAGCCGTCGAAGAATATATGAATGAAATTACTAATATGCTTGAGCATTTGATTTACATGTTACATAGTCTTGATTATCATTGATGTTATCAGAATTAAGAATTTATATTACCCAATCAATAAAAATTGAATATGTCATCAGGAATAACTAGAGAAAAAGCATTTGAACTGCTTCAGGAGTATATAAAAAAAGAAAACATGATTAATCACTGTCTTGCCTCCGAAGCGGTGATGAAAGCCTTAGCACGCAGGCTGGGCGAGGATGATGAAAAATGGGGTATAGCAGGCCTATTGCATGATATTGATGTTGAAATTACTAATGCTGACCCAAAAACACACGGACAAGTTGCAATAGATATATTGATAAATCATGGTGTTGACCCCGAAATAATTGAAGCAATTAGTCTTCACAATGAAGTTTCGGCCCAACAACCGCGAACAACCGTTTTCCATCATGCGCTGGCTGCCGGAGAAACTATTACCGGGCTTATCATTGCAACAACTCTTGTTTATCCTGAAAAAAAACTTTTTGCAGTGAAATCAAAATCTGTAGTAAAACGAATGAAAGAGAAAGCCTTTGCTGCATCGGTAAAAAGGGAAACCATTATGGAATGCGAACTGATAGGGTTGCCCATAGCCGAATTTGCTGAAATTTCGGTCAATACAATGCAGGAAATAGCTGCCGAAATTGGATTATAAAGCCCTTGTTATGAAAGTAAAAATACGTAAAGCTAAAAAAGAAGATATTCCCCAAATAATTGCCATGATAAAAGAACTGGCAACATATGAACGGGCGTCTCAGGAAGTAACTGTAACAGCCCGCGATCTGGAAAAGGATGGATTTGGAAACAAGCCGGTTTTTGAAGTTTTGCTGGCTTTTCAAGGGAAAGAAGTTGCAGGGATGGCATTTTTTTACATCAGCTATTCTACATGGAAGGGGAAATGTCTTTATCTTGAAGACATTATTGTAAAAGAACAATTCCGCAGGCATCAAATAGGACATGCTCTTTTTGCGGAAGTGATTAAAAAAGCAAAAAAAATAGAAGCTAAACGTTTGCACTGGCAGGTTTTAAACTGGAATGAACCAGCGATTAATTTTTACAAAAAGTACTCTGCAGATATAGATGCTAACTGGCTTAATGGAAAATTGACTGAAAATCAGTTGAAGGATTTAAATATATAAATGTACTAATAAGGATTATCCTTTATAAATCATCCACATCCTCTTCAGGCTCTTTATCGGGAATTTCTGTGTCATCATCCGTATCCTTGATAGGAGTGTCAGGGATATCGTCCTTGGCAAATAACTGTTCTGAAAGTTTTTCTTCGGTTGTATTGTCAATTTTTACATCAACCTTTATAAGGTAACTTGCACTGGCAGTATCAACAGTAACCGCATAAAAAAAATCGTTATTTGGTTTTGTTACCTTAAAAACGTGATATTGATACCCATCGGGGTATTTGTTATATAGTGCCTCTTTTATTTCGGGAGAGGCGTTATTGATATGTACAATAACCTTTTTTTTATTTTCCATTTTATACTTTGATATTTAATTTATGCAAAACGCATGCATTTATCAAATAGTATACCGATTTAATAAAAAAGTGTAATGTGAAAAAACATTTTCACGAATAATTATTGAATTAGCGCAATAATAGGACAGAACCGCTTTGCTTGTGTTTGCGTTTTGTTATGTCTTTATAGGTTACAACCCATGTGTAAACACCGGATTCTCTGAGGAGTTTCCCGTTAACTTTTCCATCCCATCCTTTTTCTATGTCGTCCGATTCAAAGACTTTTTTGCCCCACCTGTCAAAAATCAGCATATTGAATGTATTTTCAAGTATTCCTGTTCCTTTAACAAGAAATACTTCGTTTTCGCCATTGTTGTCAGGGGTAAAGGCATTGGGTGCATAAAAAGTAATACTTTCTCTTATATATAAATCTCTTTCAGCAGTATCTCGGCAATCGTGTTCTGTTGCTATGTAAAGTACAACGTGGAAATAACCCGTATCAACATAATGGTGAAGTGGGTCTGTTTCGTTTGAATATTCGCCATCGCCCAGAGCCCAGTAACTCCAATAAGTATTATCTGACAGGTTGTCAAGGAATATCCAGGAATCTAAAATATCATTTCCGCTATATACCGGCATAAAATCAGCGTGAGGCTTGTGGTAAACTGTTATCCAATCGTAGTTTGTGACAGAATCCAGGCACCCGTGATTTGAGGTGACATAAATGGTTACATCATAAATTCCTTCATCTTCATAAATATGAACAGGATATTTTAATGTTGAGGTATCTCCATCACCAAAATTCCACAGATAGGTTTGTCCTGAGTCGGCTGTGGTTTCATAAAATTGAACGATCAACGGCTCACAACCCTCAAGAGGATCTGCTTCTATATTGATTTCGGGCAAGGGCCATAATTCGATGAGTGTTGTAGTGTCACTAATATCGCAATTATAAAGGTCTGTTACAACCACAGAATAGGTTCCCGCTGGAAGGTTATTGGCCACAGAATCGCTGCCGCCAAAAGGATACCATGTGTAAACATATCCCGGTGTGCCTCCGGTAACATGAGCGGTGATTTTGCCGTCTGAACCTCCAAAACATGTAACATGTTTGGGTTCAAGCCAGATGTATAAAGGTGGGTCAATATTGGTGATGAAAACAGAATCGTAAAAATAACATGGCCCTGAATCGTAAACGGTTACATAATACCATCCGGCAGCTAAATTGGAGATGGAATTACTGGTGTTGTTTGTTGTGGTCGAGTCTCCTGTTGACCATATATAAGTGTATGGGGGCGTTCCGTTTTCAACAAAAGCAGTTATTACACCGTTTGTGTCTCCATAACAAATAATATCATTCGTTATCATTGCGTCCATGGTCATGGGCGGATTAGGAATAATTTGCTCGTCGGGCATGATGGTATCGTAAATACCCGTCTGATTTGGAGTCCATCCACCCAGTTGCCATGTTTCATCAAACCAGGTAATAGGAATATATCCCAGAGGGAGTGTAATGTTGATTAACGGGCCTATGTGAATTGTCGGGTCTGTGGGTGGTAAAACAACAGCAGGCGTACAAATTTCCGGAGTGCAAACAGTTTGCCAACAAGTGTCAGGATTTGATTTTTCAGGGCAGGGCGTAGGAATAAGGATACAATTTTCAGGTATGCAAATATCGGGGAGTATAGGAAAAGATGGCAGATTAATCCAAAATTCAAACGCAGTAATATTAAAATAAAATGCCATACTATCCCATGTGTGGTTGGTAAAATCATTGGTCAGATAATGTTGTATGCCCATATCCCATATCGGGTAGCCGTCGCAGGGGTATTTAAAGTTAAGGTCGTAGTCAACCTGAATATCTATAACAGCAGAGTTCCCAGAATTCACTAACGCGTCTCCGTTACCAGGGTCGGTAATAGTCCACGGGACACTTGTAGGGAATGTGAATCTGGTCCATACGGTGGGGCAGAGGGTGAAATCCTGTACCATATGTTCATTTATTCCAAAATTTAATGCAAGTAGGGTATAGTCAATTGATATCCCCCCTCCGATATCAAGTGTGCCGCTTAACCATCCGACATAGGGTTGTATGGCTGGAAAAATAGCACATAAAAAATCAATAATGTCCAGATTCAAATGTAGCCACAGATCGTTACCACTGGCGTATATACATTTATCAGCTCCGAGCCAGTCGTGGGTTTCAACATATGGAATATCAATCCATCCAGTCAATCCTATGTTCCACCAATCCTCAATGATGATAGGAAGTAAATCGTCATGGCAAATTGTGAAGAAAAATCCGTCCCAACAGGGATAAGCAACTTCTCCTGTAATGGAATTAAGGTAGAAAATATTAATGGAATCTGTTGGCACTTCAATATCAATGATAGTAAAAGTTACACAACTGAAAATGCAAACAGTTGCCGATAAGTCAACACCGAAACCGAAAAACAAATCAAGCTGAATAATGCCGGTTGTTGGAAAGTGTGTAGTAAGATCCCATCCTGGTCTGACGGCATATTCTGTATTAATGGTAATCCATTGACCGGGATTGAAAGTATAATTATCTGGAAATGTAAGGTCAATTGTTACCGGGTATTTTGCGTCAACAGAACCTGATGTAAACCCATGAATACCAAATACTGAAGATGCTTCCAGCCACATATCTAAATTAAACTCAGCTCCAAAATCACCTAACCATGTATCAAAAATTTCTCCAAAAGTCAAATCTTCATCAAAACTGATATCAAACAGGGTTATATCCATGTCAATGGAGAAAGGGTCGCCGTCGGGGCCCCACATGTTTTGATTTTGTGTAACCCAGTCAACATTGTGTGTTACGGTATGTGTCTGCGAAAACACTTTTTTGTTAATACCGGGTATTAACAATAATAAGTAAAAAACAAGAAGAATATATTTTTTCATACACTATTAATATCCCTTAGTCAAATTTTACAGACAACAAGCTTTCCTTCAAAGGTGCGAATAAAACTTTTCGAGCTACAGCAGGATAGTTTGCGTTAATCCATATTGTACGGTTATAGTCACCTGTAAACAGCATCATGCGTTCATATTCCATTTCCTGTTCGCTGTCCTTACTTTTAACCGGAAAACTTACGAGAAATATCACCGCTTCTTTTTGCGCTTTTGTTTTAATATTTTCTTTTGTAATCAATTTCATCTTTTGGGATTCCAGATATTCTTTTGTGAGGCTTTGTGCGACAATTGGATAGGGAGTTCCTGAAATTTCCTGAATGGAGATTGAAGAAGCCGCACCTTCATGCATAAACCCGAAAACACCATCGTTTACAAAAGCTTTAAAATAAGCGGGAGGTACAATCTGGATATTGCTGTTAGGAACAGTTACATAGGCATTAAGAATGGAATCTTTTTGTTCTTGTGTAAATCCCTGAGAATAAAGACATTTAGAACTCAGGAGAATAAAAAAGATAATTAATAACGATGTTTTTATAATTTTTTGGGTTATTGTATGCATAAATGTTTGATTATATTGCTTAATTTACATTATAATTTATGACAATACAGAATTGTAATTAGTTGTATAACGTTAAAAAAATAAGATAAATGGGTGTTTAATAGTTTTATTTTTTAATAATATAAAATTTTATGCTTATATATGGTTTCATTAAGTTTTAATGTTAAGATATAAACACCTTTAGCATGGCCACGGAAATCAATGACACGCTGATTATTAGTTAAAACTAAATAATTATAATCAAGGGTTTGTCCCTGAGCATTTGTAATTATTATTTCACAATCATTACATATTTCTTTAAAATCAATATATAGCTCGTCACTTGTAGGGTTAGGATAAATGTTGTAGTAAGAATTATCCTCAGAAGTTCCAATTCCTGTGTTATCAACCACTGTGATTACAATACTGTCAGAAGATTTACATCCGTAACTATTTGATACTGTGACGACATACATATGTGCCCCCACTCCGGCTGTTGTTCCGTATATGGTAATTGTTTGAGTTTGTACACCAGTTGACCAGTGATAAGTACTAAAGCCAGCTCCCGCATCAAGGACAATTGGATCCCCATATAATAAAATAGATTGATCTGTCCCTATATAAACATTTGGCAATGGGTGGACAAAAAGCTGTACACTATCCGTCGTGTCAGATGGCGGGCAACTGTTTGTTATTTTGCAGCGGTACCAGGCTCCATTTAAATTCATAGCTGCATCGTTGATTTGGTAATTTGCAGAAGCAGCGCTTGGCCCCGGGGCGTTTGACCATAACTGTTCACTAGGAAGTTTTCTCTCCCACTGGTAACTGAGGTTTCCTCCTGTTGCAGTTACGCTTATAGTTGTATCAGAGTTTACACAAACATGTGTGGATACGGGTTGTGAAGTGATAGCCGGGCTGGAATAAACAGTTAAAGTGACCACGTTGGAAGTCACAGAAGGTGTACAATCTCCGGATATTGTGCAACGGTATTTGTAACCACTCATTGAGGGTGTAATGCCTGTTATTTGGTATGAATTTGTATTACTTGTGCCAGATGCTGTATCCCAGGATACTCCGCCATCTGTGCTCTCTTCCCACAAATAAGTAATGTTTGTTCCGCTGGCAATCAGGCTAAATGAAGCATTGAACCCCTGACAATTACTTTGGTTTGATGGCTGACTCTGGATTGTTGGTAATGCCTTGACAGTTAACACAGCAGAATCTGAAGTTAGAGTCGGAGGGCATGCTCCGGAAATAACACAATGATATTTATAACCGTTGAGTGCTGTTGGGGTGTTGCTGATCTGATAGGTGGCTTGTGTGGCAGTGGGGCCTGTACAGTTAGCCCAGGTGTTTCCACCAGCTGTTTGCTGTTGCCACTGATATGTAATATTTGAACCTTCGGCTGTTACCGAAAAACTAGCATACTGCCCCTGACATATTGTAAGATCAGATGGGTGTGAATTAAGAACCGGTGCAGTTTTGACATGCAATATAGCATATTGTGATGTAATATTTTGTAAGCAGTTTGATGAAATTATACAATGGTAATAATGTTCTATTGTAGTGTGTGTTGCGCTTGGAATAATATACTCAGGGCTGTTTGTTGCGCCGGGAGCAGGCAGCCATGTTGCTCCGTATGTGTAACTGTACTCCCACGTATATGTAACAGGGTTACTTGATTCAACTTCAACGGTAAACACAGCAGAATCACCTTCGCAAACAGTTATTGTTTGTGGTTGTGATATAATATGAGGAGTAATTAATTCATAGGCTCCTATATCAATTCGTCCGCCAAAAATTCTCGTATTGCCACCAAAGTCATAAGCTGGCAAATGTAAGCCTGTTGTGTCCGTTGTTCCATTGTTATAAAGATGCGAACAACCATCCAGCGACCAGTCAGCATTTATTCCGGAAAACCCGGAACCTACACCACCGGGCAGTTCCATAAATGCGGGTATGGTATCAATATTATGAAGATAAATACCAGCAAAGACTAATGTGTCAACATATGCATAAGCAAAATCAGTAGTATCACCGGAAACATCACAGTATTGAAATTCCGGGACACAAAGGGTATCGTTGATATAAACCTGGTTGCCAGAGTCAGACGCTGTGTTGTAATACAAAATACAGTTGGTGATCACGGGTGATGATTCGGAAAGTAAAACGGCACCGCCAATATCGCTGCTGTTGTGCGAAATTGTAGTATTGGTAATATCTGGGTTACTTTTGTGTATTTTCAGTCCGCCTCCTTCTGTCGCGGCTGTATTGTTCACAATAATAGAATTTATCACTTTGATATCAGATGAGTCGCAGAAAATGCCGGCACCATTTGTAGAGGTGTTGTTTGCAAAAATGCTGGTGATGAATTTTGATTGCGTTATTTCAGAATAGATGCTCCCTCCTGAAAAAGCTGTATTGTTTATAAATTCGCAATTCAATGTGTATATATCTGCCCCATTATAACAATATATTGCTCCGCCTTTTCCATTGGTATTATTTGCTGAATTGTTTCTGAATTTGGTGTGCTTAATTTGAATGTCTGAACTGTCAGCAAAAATTGCCCCGCCATCCAGTGCGGAATTATTGGAAAAGAATGAATGATCTATTTTAATTTTTGAGAAATTTATTACAGAAATTGCTCCACCTTGGAGGCTGCTGTTTTTTGCATAAGAGAAACTGCAATAATTAAATTTTGAAGTATCATTTGCCAAAGCTGTATTCTCAAAAATAATACCTTTCCATCCATTAGTCTGATTTTTAGAAGTAAATATGATACTATCAGCTTCTGTGCCATTGGCGAGAATTCTTCCATTGACATATATTCCATAAACTCCCTGAAATTCTATATAAACTTTAGGCTCAATGTTTAAAGTAATATCGTCGTCAATAGTTATATCGCAGGTTATTTTCACGGTGTCTGCATTCCATGATGTATTTTCAGAAATAGTGCCGCAAAAACTGACAACTTGTTGCCTCTCATAAGCGCCCATATCAATTCTACCCATATTGATTCGTTGATTTCCTGAAAGGTCATAAGGGAGTAGTTTTAATCCAGCAGTGTCAGGTGTGCCGGCATCCATACATGGGGATGTTTGTTTTATCAGAAAGTTATTAGCATTAGTATCTTCAAATTGAGGGGCAGCCGAAATGTTATTTATATAATCACCTGCATATGTTGAAACGCCTCCGCCACCAAAAGCAGTCGTGCCGCCTTGTATATTACAATAATAAAAATCGGGGTCGCAGCCCGGATTAAGAAGAGCCACCTGGTTCCCGGTACTTGAACCTGTATTATAATACATGATTGTATTGTAAAAAACAGGGCTTGAAAAAATGCATGATATTGCACCTCCGTTGGTAGCTTTATTATAAACAAAAGTGTTGTTGTTTATTTCGGGCGAAGAATAAAAGCATCCAATTCCTCCACCCAGATATCCCATATTTCGCTGAAAAAGATTTCCATGTATCCGCGATGTTGTGGTGTCGGAACAAAACATACCGCCACCGGCAGTACTGGCAAAGTTTGTGTTGAAAATATTATTATAAATATGAGTAGTTCCAAAAAAGATAAAAATACCCCCTCCGTTTGCACTCTTGTTTTCTTTAAAAATGTTTTCTTTAATAATACCGTCGGATTTACGGATATAGATTGCTCCCCCATAAGTTTTTGATGCATTTTTTTCAAAAATGCAATTTGAAACTAAGATATTTGAAAATTCATCTAAAAATATAGCCCCCCCGTTGGCATCATCTCCCGTACCATTGGCTTTACCATATGAAAAATTACAAAACACGAATTTTGAAGTGTCAGAAGAAGTATTGCCGGTAAAGCGTATGCCATACCATCCTCCGGCATTGGAGCTCATATTGGAAAACCCGGTTGTATCATTGATAGTAAATGTAATCGGGCTGTCTTCGTCTCCAATAGCCAATATCTGACCATAAACAATAATTTTATGATGCCCTTGAAAAATTACTTTTGTCCCGGGGTCAATGGAAAGTGTAACACCGGCATTGATACTTAGTTCCCCGTTTACAATTACTGTATCGGCCGACCAAAATGTGTTAAATGTGAGTAATCCGCTGGCATAGATAACGGATGCTTTTACTTGACTACTGAAAACGACAAATAGTGCAGTAACAAAAATTTTTAAAGTAAGTTTCATCATATTTTTTTTCATTAGATTTAATTTATCTGATTATTGTTACAGTTCCTTCAACTGGCTTATTACCTATACCTGAATCAAAAATGAAATAATAAACACCATCAGGTACTCCTTCAGCATTCCATGTATTGCGATAATGATAAGCGCTGAATACTACAATTCCCCAACGATCGTATATCGTCAGTTTGTTATCCGGATATTTTTCGATGTTTTTGATTTCAAAATAATCATTATATCCATCATTATTTGGAGTGAAAATGTTTTCGTATTGAAGTACATCGTCCATAACTTCTATTCGGGCATAAGCTGTGTCTTTGCAACCGAATACAGTAGTAACAATAAGCTGTACGTGATAAATGTCTTCTGCAGAAAAAGAGTGTGATGGATTTTCAAGGTCGGAATAATTGTTAACTCCCGAGCCAGGGTCATCGAAATCCCATGACCAGTAATCATCAAAAGTAGAATGATCGGTAAAGTAAACGGTCCATGTCGGGTTTTCGGTCTTCTTAACCAATGTCTGGTCGGGAGTAAATTCAGCTATAGGTTTTGGGTGAACTATAATATAGCCGGGCTTATACATAGTGCTGTCACAGCCGTAAATGGAAACAACGGTAAGGGAAACATCAAAAGTTCCATAAGTCTGATAGATATGTGTTGTTAGTTTTGTGGAATCATGGGCAGTGCTGTCATAATAATTCCACTCATAAGTTTGCCCTTCATCAGGACTCCATTCTGTAAAGTTTACAACCAACGGTTGACAACCTTCGGTAATATCTGCAGTGAAGTTTACAGGAGGCAAAGGATGTAATTCAATAAGAGTAATGGTATCTGATTTATTGCAGTTAACGGAGTCAACAATGAAAAGTATATAAGTTCCGTGAGGCAGATTTGATGCAGTATCGCTATTTCCTCCAAAGGGTGACCATGTGTAAGTATAGCCGGGAGTACCTCCCCATACATCAGCCACTATCATACCCGTGCTATCACCCGCGCAATTAATATCAGTTCCTGTAAGTGTTATAAAAATTTCCGGGTTGATATAGTAAATAATAAGTTGTTCGGAATCGTAACAACCGTTCACATCAGTAACTGTTACCTGATACGTTCCGACTCCCACAGTTATACTGTCAGATGTGGCGCTGGTGGTAATAACGCGCCCGGTATTCCAAACGTAAGTATAAGGCGGTGTTCCGTTGATAGCATATACTGTTACAACAGCATCAGTGTCGCCGAAACAAATTACGTTGGGCCCGTCTATTTCGGTATGGAATGGCAGGTTCGGATACATGTGAAAAGGTGCCTGCATAATAGTGTCGAAATAGTCCTGATTGGTTTGGTCGGGCAGAAACTCTTTAAGCTCCCATGTATCATCAAAAAAAGTTATGGGTATATAACCCAGGGGTATGCTTAAATCTATCAATGGGCCTATTGTATAACTAATATCCGGCTGAGGAGTTGTCGGTGGGGTGCAAATTTCAGAAAAACAGATTTCCTGCCAGCAGGTGTCAGGGTTTGATTTTTCAGGGCAGGGTACAGGAACATTAAGACAATATTCAGGTATGCAGAAATCGGGCATAATGGGGAAAGATGGGAGGTTAAGGGTAAAAGTAAAAGCAGTAATGACGAATGTAAAGGCAATACTATCCCATGTGTGATTCCTGAAACTATTATCCATGGCGAATTTGACATATACCGGTAAATGATTGGGCATATTACAGGGCAGATCAAGGTTCAGGTTGTGGTCAACCTGAAACGTAATACTGTTATTATTGCCGGAACTCACAACGGTTCCGGTGCCTGGAATAGTTTCTGTATAAGCAAAATTCATAGGAAATGTCAGGTTTGCCCAGATAGTTGGGCAAAAATAGAAATCCTGCACCATGTAATTTGCAGCTACCAGATTCATGGTTAGCAAACTGTAATCAACGGTTATTCCACCTCCAATATCTATTGTTCCGTTAAGAAGGTCTAAAACGGAGTCAAGGCTGGGATCAAAAGCTCCAATAAACTGGAGTATGTCGAGGTCGAACCACATAAATGCACTGTCGCCTTTTGCATAAAGGCATTTGTCGGTTCCGAGCCAGTCATTTGTGATTACGAAAGGAAGAGTAATAACCCCACTAAAGCCAATGCCTCCCAAATTATTAAAAACTAACGGAAGTATGGTGTCGTGAGCCATATAAAATCCAATAGCCGGGTCATACCAAGGATAAGTTATTGAGGCAATCCCGTTATTATTGGAAATATCAAAAAGTACTGTAGTGTCAAGAGGAATACCAACTTCAAAGACATCAAAAGACGTACAACTCCAGATACAAACCGTCGCATCAACATCAATATTAAATCCGAAATAAAAATCCCACCTGATATGTCCGGTGGTTGGGAAGAAAGTGTTAAGGTACCATCCGGTATCAACTGTATAATTAGACTCGATAGCAATGGTCTGACCTGGGTTAAAGGCCATGCTATCAGGATAAGTAAGGTTTATGGTGGTGGGATAATTTACATCAACAGAACCTGTAGAAAACCCTTCAATAACAAAATTAGTCCCGAGTCTCAGCCAGTAATCTATAGTAAGCATGGCCCCAAAATCTCCTCCGAAAATATCTACAACATCTCCGGCTGTTATTACATCGGCTTCATTTACATCAAAAAGGTTTACGGAAGTGTCCATGGTAAAAAGAGAGCCGTTGGGCCCCCACATATGCTGGTCTTCTGTGTGCCATCGTACATGATAAGTCTCAGTTTCTGTCTGGGCGACAAGAATGTTTGAGAATAATGGCAATAAAATAAAAAAGATATATATTTTTTTCATGAAATTTTATTTAAAAACTACAGAAAATAAAGATTTTTTTATAGGTTCTGATATGAGAGATTTTACTAGAGTAGGATAATTTGCAACCAGGCAAATAGTTGTGTTTTCGTCTCCGGTAAATAATATCAAGCGTTCAAATTCTATGTTATTTTTGATATCGTCTTTGTTTGTCACCATAAACTTCAGAGTATACAACAACGCATCAGAACCCGAAAGTGTTTTGATCTTTTCTGTATTAACAAGTGTGCTGCCATCTTTTTCAAATTGTTCAGGGTTAAGATGGTTGAATGTGAAACTCACAGGGCTGTTGTTAATTTCACTGACCATAATTGTGGAAGCGCTTCCTTTGTGTAAAAAACCAGGTTGATTTTCTACGGCAGCAAATCCTTCGGGAATATCCATGATAATATTCTGTATAGTGGCTTTGAAAAATCTATTATTGGAATTATTTTCTTGTGAAAGACAACAAAATGGTATTAAAATTGCCAGTATTGAGAGAATTTTTATTTTCATTATAATGGGTTTAAGCATATTGGTAAGCAAATTTATAAATAAAATTCAAAATAAAGGGTAAAAGTAGAAAAAATACATTAATGTAATGCTACGAATAAAAAAACTAACTTTGTAAATTAAAATCATTTAACATGTGTAAAAAATATTTTTTCGTAATTATCTCATTTTGCTTTGTACTTTTTGTAAAAACTGCCATATCACAGGAAAATCCTGAAATTATTACAGAACGGTTTTTTGAAATTTATCAGGAACAGAGCACTGATGATGCTGTTGACTATGTTTTTGCAACAAATAAATGGTTAAACTCAGACAGAACCGTTCAGGAAAATATTAAAATACAACTAAAAAAAGGAATTGCCATGATTGGACAATTTTATGGTTACGAGCTGATAGAGAAGAAAGTACTTTCTGAAAGTTATGTAATGCTGAATTATATGCTGAAATACGACAGACAGCCCATCAAATTTACGTTCATATTATATAAACCCAACACTATCTGGCAGATACAAAACCTGAAATTTGACGATCGCCTTGAGGATGATATTGAGAGTATGAAGAAATAATTGAGATTATACTTATTTTCTTTTATAAAAAAGGTATTGAAAAATAAGGATAAAAAACATACTGAACGCCACATTCAATAAAGCGAATTTCAAAGTCCTGAAGAAATTATCAAAACTGAAAATTTCAAGATAATAATAGCAAACATGATGAATGCTGGTAAGTATTAATGTGTAAAGAAAAAACCATTTAAATCCAAGTCCTTTAATACCGGGTTGCATACCAGTTTCGTATTCATGTGTTGGAGTTATTATATTTTGAACCCAGGGTCTGATAAAAGCAATTAATATGGTCGCTGCCGTGTGAACGCCCCCTGTGTTTGAAAAAAAATCAAGGCAAAGTCCCATAAAAAACCCTGACAAAAGTAGAATCCATCGAGGTGTATTAAAAGGTAACAGAAAAACAAAAATGATGTAAATAAAGGGGGAGAGATAAGAGAATACATGGATATTGTTAAACACTAAAACCTGTAATATCACAAGTATAATAAACCGCAATATGTTGTTAAAAATCAGTTTCGTCATTTTGCGTTTTAGCTTTAAGGTTTTGCAATTCTTCTCTCATTAATGATTTTACAACATATACATACGACAAGTTATTGAAATCAGCGAAAAGGCGAATGGTAATTTTATAAAAGTTACTTCCTTGGTCTTTTTGGGAATATAAAATCGTTCCAATATTTATTCCTTCAGGAAATATCAGCGAATATCCACTGGTAATAATGGTGTCACCGGGCTTGATGGTAACATGGGTCGGAATATCATTAAGCATAGCTATTCTGTGATTTTTTTCTTCCCATGTAATAGTGCCAACATAATCGTTTTTTTTGATTTTGGCGGATATTTTTGATTGTGAATGGAGAAGGGAAGTAACCGTTGAGAAATTCGTAGAAACATCCTTTACAATGCCCACAACTCCTAAAGAAGTTATCACACCCATGTCTTTTCTTATTCCTTGTTTTAATCCTTTGTTCAAAGTAAGGTAATTATTTGCTCTTGTTACTGTATTGGATATCACTTCAGCGCTTGTATATTCATATTGTTGCTGATAAAGAGTGTCGTTTACCACGAAGGTTTTATTAGTGGTTTTCCTGAATGAACTAATTTGTTTTGTTAGAAGAACAGCGTTTTCTTCAGCAAGTAGTTTATTCGTGCTTTTTAATGAAAGATAGTTTGTGATATTATTATAGGAATTGTAAACTTTACCTGAGAAAGCATTTGCTGAGGAAATGAAAACAGATTGAGGATAATAGTTGTTTCTTGCAATAAGATAAACTGCCAATACTTCCAGTAAAATAAAAAGAAAGAAATAATAGTACTTAATTAAAAAGTTTAATAGTGGTCGCATAAAATATTTTAGCCGGTACTTTATACGGCATTAATAAGGCGAAATAACAAAAATCTATTTAATTAGGAATGGAAACTTATCGAAATTTTTCAATGCGATAGCAGAACCACGGGCAACAGCTTTCAACGGGTCTTCGGCAACATGAACTGTAAGTTTGGTTTTAAGATGCAGGCGTTTGTCGAGACCCCGTAACAAAGCCCCGCCTCCTGCGAGATAAATTCCTGTGCGATAAATATCAGCCGAAAGTTCCGGAGGTGTCATTTCAAGAGCATTTAGTACGGCTGTTTCTATTTTGGTGATTGATTTATCTAATGCATGAGAAATTTCGGCAGAATTAACCATTATTTCTTTTGGGATTCCGGTCAGCATGTCACGCCCGTGAACAGGAAAATCCGGGGGGGGATTATCAATATCAGGAAGTGCGGCGCCTACTTCAATTTTTACAGTTTCTGCCGTGCGCTCTCCAATATTAATATTATGTTGTTTACGCACATATTCTTCAATATCGGCATTAAAATCATCGCCGGCCACACGTATTGATTTATTATTTACAATTCCTCCGAGAGCAATAACGGCTATTTCGCTTGTACCACCACCTATGTCAATAACCATATTTCCATTAGGTTCCAGCACATCAATTCCAATACCTATCGCAGCAGCCATGGGTTCATGTATTAACCTTACATCTTTTGCACCCGCCTGTTCGGCAGAATCCCTGACGGCGCGTTCTTCCACTTCGGTAATTCCTGATGGAATGCTTATAACCATTTTTAATGCCGGAGGAAATAATGACCTTTTTGGGCTGAGCATTTTAATAAATTCCTTAATCATGATTTCTGCAGAATGAAAATCGGCGATCACACCATCACGCAAAGGCCTTATTGTACGAATGTTTTGATGTGTTTTTCCATGCATCATTTGTGCCTTTTTCCCAACAGCTTCAGTTTTCCCGGTAAGCAGGTTAACAGCAATGATGGACGGCTCTTCCACAACGATTTTATCATTGTGAATGATGATGGTGTTGGCTGTTCCCAGGTCAATTGCAATTTCTTTTGTAAAAAGAGATAATAATCCCATAGCAAATTTGTTTGGTTAATGTTTAAAATGTCTAATTCCCGTAAATACCATTGAAATGGAGTTTTTATTACAATACTCAATGGACTCTGAATCTCTTACGGAGCCACCAGGTTGTATCACAGCACGAATACCTTCTTTGTGGGCTATTTCCACACAATCAGCAAAAGGAAAGAAAGCATCGGAAGCCATAACAGCACCTTGTAAATCTTTATCAAATTCCTTTGCTTTGATTATGGCTTGCCGCAGAGCATCCACCCTGGATGTTTGCCCGGTTCCGTTCCCTAAAAGCTGACGGTTTTTTGCCAAAACAATCGTATTTGACTTGGTATGCTTTGCTATTTTATTGGCAAAAAGTAAATCATCTAACTCATGAGGTAATGGAGATGTATTCGTTACCACTTTGAGGTCATCTGTGGTTTCAACCTTGTCATCTTTATCTTGTTCAATAACACCATTTAAAAGAGATTTATATTGTTTTGAAGGAAACGATAAGTTTTTAAGTTTTAAAATAATACGGTTTTTTTTCTGAAATAATATTTCAAGTGCCTGAGGATGGTAATCAGGAGCAATCAGCACTTCAAAGAATATCTTGTTTATTTCTTCGGCAGTTTCTGCATGAATAATTCGGTTTGTGGCCAATACGCCTCCAAAGGCAGAAGCAGGGTCGCCGGCAAGGGCTTTTTTCCAAGCATCTGTGAGATTTTCACGGCTGGAAACGCCGCAAGCATTTGTATGTTTAAGTATGGCAAAAGTAGTTTCCTGAAAATCGTTTAAAAGGTTTATAGCGGCATTAATATCTACAAGATTGTTATATGAAATTTCTTTGCCGTGGAGCTGTTCGAACACTTCGCTGATGTTGCCATAGAAAACACCCTGTTGATGCGGGTTTTCTCCATACCGGAGTTTAATAGAATTTGTATGATTTTGATTAAATGTAGAAATGATTTTATCCGCGTTGAAGTAGTTAAAAATAACTGTATCGTAATGTGATGAAGTATGAAAAGCTTGTGCGGCAAAGTATTTTCTATCCTCTAACTCTGTGTGACAGTTTTTCTCTGTCAAAAGTTGTTCTAACTTGCTGTATTGCTCTGATGATGATATTACCACCACATCCTTATAATTTTTTGCTGCGGCACGTATCAGCGAAATTCCCCCAATATCAATATTTTCGATAATTTCATTTTTGGAAGCTCTCGAGGCAAGTGTTTTTTCAAAAGGATACAAATCAACAATAACAATGTCAATAGGAGGTATGTTGAAATCCTCAGCATGTTTTATGTCTTGTTCATCATCACGTTGAAAAAGTATTCCACCGAAGACTTTGGGATGTAATGTTTTCACTCTTCCACCGAAAAGTGACGGGAATCCGGTTAATGTTTCAACTGCAATAGCATCCGGGCAAAATTTTCTAATGTAGTCAAGCGTACCTCCGGTGGAGTATATTGTAATGCCTGATTTCGTGAGAATTTTTATAATATTGTCAAGGCCGGCCTTATGGTAAACAGAAATTAGTGCGCTGGTAATTTTCTTCATGTGATGGTTTCGGTAATTTATTGCAAAGGTCTATATTTTCAGGGGAATATTATGTTTTTAGTAAGTAATTATTTTTTTAATGTCCAAGTAATAATAAATAATATTTTTCTTTGGGGTATTTTTATATTTTTACACTTTGATAAAAAATTATTTCTTTGAACTAAATTTTAAACGAAAAAAAAACAGCATTGTTACTGTTTTCTATTGAAAAATGATACTTTTTCTAAAATTGCTTCGTGAGAGCTATTTGTTTGCAATTCAATCAGTTGTTGCAAATAAGCTACGCACATCCTTATCTTTACTTGGGATTACAATAGGAATTTTTGCCGTAATAACGGTATTTACCATTGTGGACTCTATGGAAATAACAATTCGCAAAGGCATTGAGTCGCTTGGTAATAATGTACTGTTTATTGAAAAATGGCCATGGTCTTTTGGAGAAGATTATCCCTGGTGGAAATATTTAAATCGCCCTATAGCAAAATACAATGAAATGCCAGAGTTGCTCAAGAGAAGCAGTACTATTGAAGCGGCAACATTCATGATAAACACTTCAGAAACCATAAAACATCTTGACAGAAGCATTGATAATATATCTGTTTCTTGTGTTTCTCATGATTACGAAAAAGTATTTAAAGTTGACTTGTCAGATGGCCGGTATTTCACTCCTATGGAGTCAGCTGGTGGAAAAAATGTTGTCATTATTGGTAGCACTGTTGCCGAAAATCTTTTTGATACTAAGGAAGCTGTTGGAAGAGATATCAAGATATTTGGCCGCAAACTCGAAGTCATTGGAGTATTTAAAAAAGAAGGCAAAGACTTATTTGGCAATACTTCTGACAATCAGGTGATGATGTCATATAATTTTGCCAGAAGTGTAATAAATGTTAATAATGAGATGTTCAACCCTATGCTGGTTATTAAGTCAAAGGCGGCATACAGTAATGCGGAGGTTATCAATGAAGTTACAGGGATCATGCGCTCAATACGAAAATTAAAGCCCGGGGCGGAAAATAACTTTGCTATAAATGAAACAGATATCCTGACCAAAGGTTTCGACAGTATTTTTAGCGTGTTGTCAATTGCCGGGTGGCTCATTGGGGGCTTTTCACTTCTGGTTGGCGGTTTCGGAATTGCCAATATTATGTTTGTTTCAGTAAAAGAACGTACCAACATAATTGGGATTCAAAAATCACTGGGCGCAAAAAGCTATTTCATCCTTTTCGAATTTTTATTTGAAGCTATTATTCTTTGCATTGTTGGCGGTTTACTGGGGTTGTTGCTTGTTTATTTAGGCACATTGATAGTATCGGGAGTGTTTGATATGGAGCTAATCATTACAGCGGGGAACATTATTCTTGGAATTACCGTGTCGTTGTTTATTGGAATAATTTCAGGATATATTCCTGCACATATGGCTTCAAAACTTGACCCTGTAGTGGCAATCCGTGCAGGCAACTAAAATTTTTAAGCCAGCCTTGCTTCCAGATGTTTTTTCGATATGTATTTGACAGGATACCAGGCAGCAAAAAAACCAATAACTAAAACAATCAACAGCACATACAAAAAATCCTGAAAAAGGATTTTAACAGGATAAGCTTCAATTATAAAAGTAGCTCCGGTATTCATTTTGATGAACCCAAATTGCAGCTGAAGCCAGCAAACCATTCCGCCTAGTAACATCCCTAACAACCCTCCAAAGAGTGTAATCATCATTCCCTCTGTGAAAAAAATATTTCGTATTGTTTGTTTACTCGCACCCATACTTTTAAGCACAGAGATGTCTTTTTTCTTGTCAAGTATCAGCATGCTCAATGAACCGATAACATTAAAGGTTGCTATTAGAAGAATGAATGACAATATTAGAAAAACTATTAACTTTTCTGATTTCATTATTTTAAAAAGTAACTCTTCCTGTTGATATCGATCTTTAACAGTAAAGTTATTTCCAAAAATACTTTCCAGTTCTTTTACAGTATTTTTTAAATAATTAATATTCTTAATCTTAATTTCAAGTGCGCTGAGCTCATTGTCATATTCGAGCAGTGTTCTGGCAAAACGCAGCGGCACGATTACATATTTTTGGTCATATTCCTGTTGTATGGAAAAAATTCCTGAGGGCTGAATAAATTGTGAATTAAACGCTTCCAGGGGGTCAATTTGATTACCCTCCAAATGCCGTGGAACATATATTGATAAAGGATTGTCATAGTCATTCAGGCTTAACCCCAAATAATAAGCAATCCCTTGTCCTACCAAAGCATAGTATTTTCCGGCATATTCCAGCGCGGCATCTCCGGAAACTATCATGGAATCAATCCGGCTAGTTTGGTGAAAATCTTCACTGACAGCTTTGATTGAGGCAATGTATTGTTTCTCGTGATATTTTATCAGAGCATTTTCCTCAATTACTTTTGTAATATGGCTTACATTGCTAACTTGATATATTTTTTTAAAATCAATTTCTTTCTCCTGAAATGTTTTTCCTTTTAACGGAGATACTTTCAGGTCGGGATTGAATGAATTAAACATTCCTACCACTAAGCCCTCAAAACCATTAAAAACAGATAAAACAATAATCAGTGCTGCCGTACCAATAGTAACACCTCCAACGGAAATAGCTGATATAATATTGATAATGTTATGCGTTTTTTTTGCAAATAGATACCTTCGTGCTATGTAAAAATATAAATTCAATTTATTTCTTCAGGAGTTCATCGATATGGTCAATATAATCCAGCGAGTCATCATGAATAAATTCAAGCTCCGGTAAAATCCGTAACTGGTTTTTTACACGCATGCCAAGAGAATGCCTTATCTCTTTGGTATTTGCTTTAAGGGTAATAAATAATGCGGGTTTGTCTTTGATGCCAAAAAGACTGAGGAAAACCTTTGCCATCGACATGTCCTTGGTTATTTTAACGGCAGTAACTGTTATCATGACATTTGTGGCAATTTTTTTTGCTTCAAGCTGAAATATTTCGGCCAGTTCTTTTTGAAGCAGGCGCGACACCTTATTTAATCGTATGTTGTCCATAGGAACAAAGGTAATAATATTTTATAATGTTGTTTTAGATGCAATATTGTTTGTTACCTCAGTGTCGTGGTTAAAAATTTTTTGCATAATTTTTGTCAACTTCATATCTTTACATAACAATACCATAAAATCAACCAACTATTTTATTTATTCAAATTAATTATAAAAATTAAAGTATGAAAAAGTTTCTTTTATTACTTATCAGTTTCTTTTTTTTGAATACCCTTAATGCGCAAGATTTTATTATCATGAAAAACGGTGATGAAATCAAAGCGAAAGTTCAGGAAGTTGGAGTTTGGGAGGTAAAATATAAATTTTTTGATAATCCTGACGGCCCGCTTTATACTATTTTAAAATCGGATATTTTTATGATAAAATATGAAAACGGTTCAAAAGAAGTTTTTACAGCAGAGAATGTTACGCAGTCCAAAGACGTTACTGTTATTCCACCGGTTTCCCAACAAAAACCCAGAGTAATTATTTATCGGGTAAATTCACCAAAGGGAGTAACAGTTGTTTATGATGTTTATGTAGAAACAAAACTCTTAACAAAAGTTTCAAATAACACCTATTTTGAAACTGAAATGAATCCGGGTATGGTTACTTTTTCAGCAATGACAGAGCCTCCGAAAGTAACGGTCAGTATGAATCTGGAAGCCGGTAAAACATATTATATAAAATGTGGTATTGCAACGGGATGGTTTGTTGGCAGGCCGACACTGGAGTTTGTTTCGGAAACAACGGGTGCTTATGAAACAGAAAAAATGAGAAAATAATCTTCTTTTATAACATTAAGGAATATCTTTTTTTTCTTTACTGAGTAACCTAATATCTGTGATAATCATTTTCTTATCGACAGCCTTACACATATCATAAATTGTTAGCAGGGCAATACTAACGGCTGTCAGCGCTTCCATTTCCACGCCGGTTTGGCCAATACATTTCACCATACTTTTCGCTTCAATTCCATCTTTAAGTATAGCGCATTTCACTTCAACTTTAGTCAGCATCAGCGGGTGGCAAAGTGGTATCAGTTGCGCGTTCTGTTTGGCGGCCTGTATGCCGGCTACTTCTGCTAATGTGAGCACATCGCCTTTTTTTATTTCATTTTCTTTTATTAGCTTCAATGTTTCTTTCTGAAGCAATATCTTTCCGCTTGCCATGGCGAGTCTTATCTGGAGAGGTTTATGCCCCACATCCACCATGTTGGCTTTGCCCGCTTTATTTGTGTGTGATAATTTTGGCATGAGAAATTATTTATGCACTCAAAATTAATCATTTTACTTCTGTCCTTTAGTATAAAATTAAAATGATTTAATACATTTGCAATAAACAATATTCATAATGAAAATAGCTATCATAGGAGGCTCAGGCCTCGAAAAACTGGATATATTTAAAAATTCAGCTGAACACATTGTTGAGACGGTTTATGGCAAACCAAGTTCAGCATTGATTGAAGGTAGTATTCTGGATGTTCCTGTTGTATTTTTATCAAGGCATGGCAATGAGCATACAATTACTCCCACTCATGTAAATAATCGCGCTAATATCCAAGCATTAAAACAAATAGGTTGCACACACATTATCGTTACGACTGCTTGTGGCAGCCTGCGCGAAGAAATTGGTAGGGGAGATTTGGTAATTCTTGACCAGTTTATTGATTTCACAAGATTTCGCAATAATACTTTTCACGATTCATTTAAACCGCAAAACCCCATACATACAGCTATGGCCGAAGCCTTTTCAGAGGAACTCCGCCGGCAGATAATAAAAGCTGCTGACGAACTGAAGCTGAAATATCATTCGAGGGGAACAGTAGTCACTATTGAAGGACCGCGTTTTTCAACACGTGCCGAATCGAACATGTTTCGACAGTGGGGTGCGGATGTGATAAACATGAGTACCGCGCCGGAATGTATGCTTGCCAACGAAGCCGGTATGCCTTATGCAGCTATTGCCTTAAGCACCGATTATGACTGCTGGAAGACCGACGAAGACCCCGTAAGCTGGGAAGCCGTGCTGGCCGTGTTCCGGAAAAATGTTGAAAATGTTACACGTTTACTTGTAAAGATAATTGAAAACTTTAAAGTAATTTGCTGAAAAAAACCTGGTGATTTTTGAGTTTAACCCTTATTTATGAACTTAAAATCTTTTCCTAAATATTTGCCGGCGCCGTAAAGATTTTCCTCAATACGTAAAAGTTGATTGTATTTACAGATACGTTCTGTTCGACAGGCAGAGCCTGTTTTTATCATACCTGTATTGAGTGCAACGGCAAGGTCAGCTATGGTGGTATCTTCGGTTTCACCTGAACGATGACTTATCACGGCAGTGTACCCGTTATTATATGCCAGTTTAACAGCATTTATTGTCTCGGTAAGCGTGCCTATCTGATTCACTTTGATAAGTATTGAATTGGCAACTTTTTTATCAATACCTTCTTGTAACCTTTCGGTATTCGTAACAAAAAGGTCATCACCCACAAGTTGTATTTTATTTCCTATGGTTTTGGTCATTAAGGCCCAGCCTTTCCAGTCGTCTTCAGCCATGCCGTCTTCTATAGAAATAATGGGATATCTTGATACCCAGTCCTTCCAGAAATCAACCATTTCGGCAGGGGTAAGTTTATCTCCTGATGATTTTTTTAGGTGGTACAAATTTTCTTTGGTATCAAAATATTCAGATGCTGCGGGGTCAAGAGCGATATATACATCTTCGCCCGGTTTGTAATTAGCTTGTTCAATAGCTTTCATTATGAACTGCAAGGCTTCTTCATTCGATTTCAGGTTGGGGGCAAAGCCACCTTCATCTCCAACATTGGTTGAATAATTGGCTTTTTTGAGCACTTCTTTAAGTTTATGGAAAATCTCAGTGCCCATTCGGATAGCATCAGCAAAATTATCAGCTCCAACAGGCATAATCATAAATTCCTGAAAATCAACACTGTTATCGGCATGAGAACCTCCATTCAAAATATTCATCATTGGTATGGGGAGTATATGAGCATCAATACCCCCAATGTATCTGTAAAGTGATTGCCCTGACAACTGAGCTGCTGCTTTGGCGCATGCAAGTGATACTCCTAAAATAGCATTTGCTCCAAGGCTTGCTTTATTTGGAGTACCGTCAATATCTATCATGGTTTTATCGAGAAGACTTTGCTCGGTAACAAACATTCCTTTCAGTTCCTCTGCAATAGTTTTATTAACATTTTGGACGGCTTTTAATACTCCTTTGCCGTGATATGATTTTTTATCACCATCACGCAACTCAATAGCTTCATGGCTACCGGTTGATGCCCCAGAAGGCACGGCTGCAGTACCAATTATTCCTGTTTCGGTAAGTACATCAACTTCGATAGTAGGGTTTCCTCTTGAATCAAGAATTTGGCGGGCTAAGATATTGGTTATTCTGCTCATAAATAATTTGTTTTGATTATTTCTAAAAATAAAAAAGGATAAAGCAAAGTTATACTTTATCCTTCAAAATAAAAAGATATTCAATAATTATTTTTCCTCTTCAGTAGGGGGCGTTGTTTCTGTTTCTTTATTATTTTCAGTTGATTCGGGTTTGTTTTCTGAAGTCTCTGCTGTTTTTACTTCGTCAATGATATCTTCGTTTTTTTTATCGGAAATATCAATTTTCTCATCTTCTTTTTTATCAACAATTTCTTTTGTCTTTTCTTGTATCTGCTTTTCCGGTGATTTCTTTTCAGTTTTTTCAGCGATGGTTTTTTTACCGGAACCGCGACGCCTTCTTCCTGTCTTGGTAGCTTTTGTTTCTTTTTCTCCTAACATCAGTTCGTTATAATCCACAAGCTCAATAATGCACATATCGGCTTGGTCACCAAGTCGTTTGCCGGTTTTCAGTATGCGTGTATATCCGCCGGGACGGTCGGCAATTTTTTGTGATACTTCTCTGAAAAGTTCTTTTACGGCTTCTTTGTCTCCCAAATAACTGAAAACAATTCTGCGAGAAGCCACATTATCTTCTTTTGACTTGGTAATCAAAGGTTCCACGTATTTTCTCAGCGCCTTTGCTTTAGCGATAGTAGTGGTGATTCGTTTGTGTTTTATAAGCGAAGAAGCCATATTGGATAACATGGCATCTCTATGCTCAGCTTTTCTTCCTAAATGATTGATAGTTCTGTTGTGTCTCATTTCTGTTAATCCTTATCTAATTTGTATTTGGAAATGTTCATACCAAACTGTAGGCTTTTTGCTTTAACAAGGTCTTCCAGTTCGGTCAATGATTTTTTCCCGAAATTTCTGAATTTCAGAAGGTCATTTTTATTATAGGATACAAGGTCTCCTAAGGTTTCCACATCAGCAGCTTTCAGGCAATTCAGTGCACGTACCGAAAGGTCAAGGTCAACGAGTTTTGTCTTTAAGAGCTGACGCATATGAAGTGATGTTTCATCAAATTCTTCAACAATTGCTTTTTCTTCTGTATCAATGGTAATTTTTTCATCTGAGAAAAGCATAAAGTGATGGATGAGAATTTTTGCTGCTTCTTTTAAAGCTTCTTTCGGATGTATAGAGCCGTTGGTGGTAATTTCAAACAACAGCTTTTCATAGTCGGTTTTTTGTTCAACACGAAAATTCTCCACCACATATTTTACGTTACGGATAGGAGTGAAAATAGAGTCTATTGCAATGGTACCTAATGGTGCGTTTGACAGTTTATTTTCATCTGCAGGCACATAACCTCTTCCCTTGTCAATGGTTATTTCAATAATCAACTTCACATTAGGTTCGAGGTGGCAAACAACCTCATCGGTATTGAGAACCTGAAATCCCGATAAAAAAGCATTAATATCACCGGCTTTAAACACTTCTTTGCCCGTAATAGTTATAACAGCTTTTTCGGTAAGATAAGATTCTATCTGTTTTTTAAAACATATTTTTTTAAGGTTGAGTATTATTTCAGGTACGTCTTCCAGAACACCTTTTATCGAAGAAAATTCCTGGTCAACGCCTTCGATTTTAATGTTAGTAATAGCAAAGCCTTCAAGCGAAGAAAGGAGAATTCTTCTCAGGGCATTGCCGACGGTTGTTCCGTATCCTGGTTCAAGGGGGCGGAATTCGAACTTGCCGAAATATTCATCCGACTCCAGCATGATAACTTTATCGGGTTTTTGAAAAGCTAATATTGCCATAATTTTGTTTTGAATTTAATTAATTCTTATTTCGTTCATTCTTCTTATTTCGAATATAATTCAACGATTAATTGCTCATTGATATTTTCGGGAATCTGATCGCGCTGGGGATAGCTCATAAATTTTCCGGTCATTTTTTCCTCATCCCATTCCAGCCAGTTGAATCGATTAGTATGTTTCACCAGGGAGTCACTGATAATTTCCAGAGATTTTGATTTTTCCCTGACGCTAACAATATCATTTGGTTTTAGGGAAAATGATGGAATACTTACAACTTTTCCGTTTACTTCAATATGGCGGTGAGAAACCAACTGCCTTGCTGCATTTCGTGAGGGAGCAATGCCGAGGCGATACACCACATTATCAAGGCGTGCTTCGATGAATTGCAACAACACTTCGCCGGTAATGCCTTTTTTACGGGAAGCTTTTTCAAAGGTATTTTTAAATTGTTTTTCCAGAATGCCGTAAGTATATTTTGCTTTCTGTTTTTCCTGCAACTGAACTCCGTACTCAGATTGTTTTCTGCGTTTTTTTGCCATGCCGTGCTGTCCGGGAGGGTAATTTTTTTTCTCGTACGACCTATCAGGACCATAAATGGGGTCTTTGAATTTTCTTGCGATCTTTGTTTTCGGGCCAATATATCTTGCCATAAATGATAAATATTATTTAAAAATTAAACTCTTCTTCTTTTTGGTGGGCGGCAGCCGTTATGTGGTAATGGAGTAACATCAATAATCTCAGTTACTTCAATACCTGCTGCATTTAGAGAGCGTATTGCCGACTCCCTTCCAGCACCGGGGCCTTTAACATATACCTTAACTTTTCGTAACCCGGCATCAAATGCTGTTTTGGCACAGTCATTCGCGGCCGTCTGTCCGGCGTAAGGTGTATTCTTTTTTGAACCCTTGAATCCCATTTTACCTGCCGACGACCAGGCAACAACCTGCCCATTGGCATTTGTAAGGGATATTATGATGTTGTTGAACGATGCAAAGACGTATGCTCTCCCTATTGCATCAACCTTTACTACTCTTTTCTTTGCAGTTTTCGCGGTAGTTTTTGCCATAATTTATTATTTCTTTTCTGTTTGTATTAATTTTTATCCTTTGGTTGCTTTTTTCTTGTTGGCAACGGTTTTTCTTTTGCCTTTACGGGTACGGGCATTGTTTTTTGTGCTCTGTCCCCTGACTGGCAACCCGGAACGGTGTCTTATGCCCCGGTAGCATCCAATATCCATCAGGCGCTTTATGTTCATCTGCATCTCTGATTTAAGAGAGCCTTCCACTTTAACTTTTTCAGTGATAATGTTACGGATTTTTGTTTGTTCGGCATCGTTCCATTCGGATACCTTTTTGTCATGAGAAATTCCGGCCTCGTCAAGGATTTGTTGCGCCATACTTTTGCCTATACCATAGATATAAGTTAATCCGATTACGCCTCTTTTGTTTTTTGGTAAATCAATACCTGCAATTCTTGCCATATATTATTGTTTAATAATGTTTTTAAATATTACCCCTGCCTTTGTTTATATTTAGGATTCTTTTTATTAATAACATAAATCCTTCCGTTTCTTCTGATGATTTTACAGTCAGGGGTTCTTTTGCGAATGGATACTCTTACTTTCATCTTTATTTTATTTATATCTGAATGTGATTCTTCCTTTTGTGAGGTCATAAGGTGATATTTCAACACACACCTTATCGCCGGGCAATATCTTAATATAATGCATACGCATTTTACCTGATATGTGGGCAATAATTATATGACCGTTTTCCAACTCAACACGAAACATAGCGTTTCCAAGAGATTCCAGAACGGTTCCGTCTTGTTGAATTGAACTTTGTTTTGCCATGCTGTTTTTTAATTAATAAACTTTATATAATCATTTTTAACTTCTTCAATATATTCAAAGGTTGATAAAACTTCGCATTGATTTTTTCTGACCACAATAGCATGTTCATAATGTGCTGAAGGCATTCCATCTTTTGTTCTTATTGTCCATCCGTCAGGTTCCTGAATAATTTCTTTCTTCCCGAGATTAATCATCGGTTCAATACAAATAACGGTTCCTTCTGTGAGTTTTGGACCAGTGCCTCTTTTACCAAAGTTGGGCACCTGGGGTTCTTCATGTAGATTTTTTCCCAAACCATGC
This sequence comes from Bacteroidales bacterium, assembly GCA_023228145.1. Lineage (NCBI taxonomy): Bacteria > Pseudomonadati > Bacteroidota > Bacteroidia > Bacteroidales > Bacteroidales bacterium. The sequence continues at coordinate 146,416 of JALOBU010000003.1, forward strand.
CCGACAAGCTCTCTAACTACTGAATACCCATAACCTTCCACATAGTTTTGAATTGCAAAACTTATATCTCCAATACGATTGCCGGATAGCGCTTTTTCAATACCTTTATATAGCGATTCTTTTGTAACTTTCATTAGCTTAAGAACTTCATTCTTAACTTTTTCCATGGCAAAAGTGTAGGCAGAATCTCCATAATATTGATTTAATATTACTCCACAATCTATTGAAACAATATCTTCCTCTTTAATCTCTTTTTTTCCAGGAATACCATGTACTATCTGGTCATTTACTGAAATACACAATGTAGCAGGATATCCCCTGTAGTGTTTAAATCCTGGTTTCGCTTTATTATCCCTTATATATTCTTCGGCAATTTTGTCGAGAAATATTGTTTGGACTCCAGGTTTCAAAAACTTTGCAACTTCAGCTAAGGTTTTACCAACAAGCAAAGAACTCTTTTTTAATAACTCTATTTCTTCTTCAGATTTCTGAATTATCATACATCTGATTTTTTATTAACTCTGTCCGTATCCAACGGAAGAGCGGCCTTTAATTCGGCCTGATTTTGTCAGACCATCATAATGGCGCATAAGTAAGTAACTTTCAATTTGTTGCAATGTATCCAACACAACCCCAACCATAATAAGCAGCGAAGTGCCTCCATAAAACTGAGCAAACTGTGTGCTGACACCCATTAAACGTACCAATGCGGGCATGATGGCAACAAAGGCTAAAAATATAGAACCTGGGAGTGTAATTTTCGACATGACGTTATCAATAAATTCAGCTGTTTTTTTCCCGGGTTTAATACCGGGGATAAAACCTCCGTTCTTTTTCATGTCTTCAGCCATTTGGTTCGGATTTATGGTTATAGCAGTATAAAAATATGTAAAAGCTATAATAAATAATGCAAAAGTAAAGTTGTACCAGAAACCGTTAAAGTCAGAAAAAACGCGTGCAACACCTGACAAAGATTCTACATTGGCAAATCCCACAATAGTAATGGGTATGAACATGATTGCCTGAGCAAAAATTATGGGCATTACTCCAGCCGCATTAACTTTAAGAGGTATATATTGACGTACTCCGCCGTATTGTTTGTTCCCCACAATTCGTTTTGCATATTGTACAGGTATTCTTCGGGTGCCCTGAACCAGTAAAATACACATAAGTATTACAAGAACCAATACAACAAGTTCAACTACAAAAATTATCAGCCCGCCACCTTGTTCTTCAATACGGGAAATAAATTCTCCTACTAAAGCAAAAGGCAGCCTTGCTATAATACCTATCATGATAATGAGCGAAATACCATTACCAATCCCTTTGTCGGTGATACGTTCGCCCAGCCACATCACAAACATAGTTCCGGAAATGAGTATAACTACTGAAGATAGCCAGAAAAATGTTCCCGGAGCGGTTTCTGGCATAAAGGGGTATATAGCTTCACTGGGTAACTGGCTGGTAATATTACCTATGTATGCAGGAGCCTGTGCCCCGGTAATTAGTACCGTCAGAAAGCGTGTTATCTGGTTAATTTTCTTTCGGCCAGATTCTCCTTCTTTCTGAAGTTTCTGGAAATATGGTATTGCCATTCCCAGTAATTGTACCACGATAGAAGCGGATATGTAAGGCATAATTCCTAAAGCAAAGATGGATGCATTGGAAAATGCACCTCCTGAAAACATATTGAGCAGGCCTAACAGGCCATCCTCCGACTGCCTCTGCAAAGCATCCAGCATGTTGGGGTCTATGCCAGGCAAAACAATAAAAGAACCAAGACGATAAATAAGGATGATACCTAAGGTATAAAGAATTCTCTTCCTGAGGTCTTCAATTTTATAGATGTTCTTAATAGTTTCTATTAGCCTTTTCATTTATTATATTTTTGTTGCTGTTCCACCTTGAGCTTCAATAATTTTTATGGCTGATGCCGAAAATGCATGGGCTGTAACATCTAGTTTTGATTTTAATTCACCTCTGCCAAGTATTTTTATCAGGTCTCTTTTGGAAGCAAGTCCGTTTTCAATAAGTGTATTTACGTCTATGGAAGTCAGGTTTTTTTCTTCAGCGAGTTTTTGAATAGTATCAATATTAATTCCGCTGTATTCCACTCTTTTTGTATTAGTGAATCCGTATTTCGGGATTCTCCTTATTAATGGCATCTGACCGCCTTCAAATGCCAGTTTTTTAGAATATCCTGATCTGGCTTTGGCGCCTTTGTTTCCTCTTGTGGATGTTCCGCCTTTTCCCGAGCCCTGTCCTCTTCCAATACGTTTACTTTTTTTTATCGAGCCTTTTGCGGGTTTCAGATTACTTAAATCCATTGTGTTAAAATTATAGATTTTATTAATTAAATTTCTTCTATTTTCAATAAATGTTTTACGGTATTAATCATGCCTTCGACCTGTGGCGTAGCTTCTACTTCAACAGCCTGGTTCATTTTTCTGATGCCTAATGCTGCCAGAGTTTTTTTCTGATAAGCCTCCCTGCCAATACCGCTTTTAATTTGTGTTATTTTTAACTTTTTCATGAGTGTTTATTATTTTCAAGAATTATCCTTTAAAAACCTTTTCTAAAGACACACCTCTTAGTTGTGCGACAGTGTAAGGGTCTTTCATTTGCATCAAGGCATCCATAGTTGCTTTGACAACACTGTGAGGGTTGGATGAACCTTTTGATTTTGCAAGTACGTTTTTAACGCCTACACTTTCCAATACAGCACGCATTGCACCTCCTGCGATAACACCGGTACCTGGTGAAGCAGGTTTCAGGAAGACATATGCTCCGCTGTATTTGCCGTATTGTTCATGAGGAACTGTGGCATTATAAACCGGAACTTTTATCAGGTTTTTCTTAGCATCATCAATTCCTTTTGCAATGGCTGCAGTTACTTCTTTTGCTTTTCCAAGGCCATAACCTACTACGCCATTTTCATTACCAACAACAACAATGGCTGAAAAACTGAATGTCCTGCCCCCCTTGGTTACTTTCGTTACCCTTTGGATGCTTACCAGCCTGTCTTTAAATTCGATTTCGCTTGATTTAACTCTTTTAATGTTTGCGTTTGACATATATTTTTAAAATTTTAATCCAGCCTCCCTGGCTGAGTCAGCTAATGATTTAACTCTTCCGTGATATAAGTATCCGCCTCTGTCGAATACAACAGCAGTAATGCCGGCCTCAACGGCTTTTTGGGCAATTTTTTGACCTACCAGTTTCGCTTTTTCTTTTTTGTCAGATTTTACTTCCACAATGCCTTCATCTTTGGATGAAGCTGTCAGCAATGTTTTTCCTGTAATATCGTCAATTAACTGTACATAAATATGAGTATTGCTTCTGAACACTGACAAACGCGGACGTTCTGTTGTGCCCTTGACAATTTTTCTGATGCGGTGCCTGATTCTTAACCTTCTGTAGTCTTTGGTGTTTTTAGTAGCCATTACTTTATCATTTTATTTTTGATATACTATTTCTGAACGGCCGATTTACCGGCTTTCTTTCTGATAACTTCATCTTTAAATCTTATACCTTTTCCTTTGTAAGGTTCGGGTTTTCTGAGAGAGCGTATTTTTGCCGCAACTTGTCCGATAAGTTGTTTATTTACTGATTCGAGTATGATTGTAGGCGGTTTTCCCCTTTCGTTTACTGTGCTTACATTAACTTCTACCGGCATTTGAAAAAATATGTTATGCGAATACCCCAGCGAAAGCTCGAGAAGATTATTTTTAGCATCAGCCTTGTATCCAACACCAACGAGTTCCTGAGTGATGGTAAATCCATCCGATACACCTTTTACCATGTTTGAAATAAGTGCACGGTAAAGGCCGTGTTTTGCCTTAAAAGCATCGCTCTCTCTTTCCAAAATAATATGGTTATTTTCAATTTTAAGTTTTATGGAAGGGTCAATTTTTTGTTTTAATTCTCCCTTTGGTCCTTTGACTGTGACCAAATTATCGTCTGATAATGTAACCTGGACTTTTTGCGGTATTTCAATCGGTAATTTTCCAATACGTGACATACTTTAATCTCCTTTAATTAACTAACATAACAAATTACTTCTCCGCCGACATTCAGCTTGCGGGCTTCTTTATCGGTCATTATACCTTGTGAGGTGGATATTATTGCAATCCCCAGTCCATTTAAAACTCGTGGAAGTTGGTCTGCGTTGACATATTTTCGCAATCCCGGGCTGCTAATTCTGTCAATAGTGGAAATAGCGGGGGCTTTTGTAGTAGGATGGTACTTCAGTGCAATTTTTATAGTGCCGGGTCTGGGTGTGTCTTCAAATTTATAATTTAGTATATATCCTTTTTCAAATAGAATTTTTGTTATACCTTTTTTTAGGTTTGAAGCAGGAATCTCCACCATTCTGTGGTTAGCCATCACAGCATTTCTTATTCTGGTCAGATAATCCGAAATAGGATCAGTGTTCATTATTCAAATTTTTATCTGTTATTACTATATTTTTTACCAACTTGCTTTTTTGACACCAGGTATCAGCCCTGCTAGGGCCATTTCACGGAAGTTAATACGTGAAATGCCAAATTGGCGAATATACCCTTTGGGTCGGCCTGTAATTTTACAACGGTTGTGTTGTCTTACCGGTGATGCGTTTTTGGGCAATTGTTGCAATGCTGCGTAATCACCGCTTTTTTTCAGTTCAAGCCTTTTTTCCTTGAATTTGGCGCACATTTTTTCACGTTTTAGTTCACGGGCTTTAATTGACTCTTTTGCCATATTATTTTTGATTTTTAAATGGTATTCCGAATTCTTTTAATAATGCATAAGCTTCCTGGTCGTTTTTCGCTGAAGTAACCAGTGTAATATTCATTCCATTCATTTTACTAACCTTGTCGATATTGATTTCTGGGAAAATAATCTGTTCGGGAATACCGAAAGAAAAGTTTCCCCTGCCGTCAAAACCTTTATCGTTGATACCCCTAAAGTCGCGGATACGTGGAATAGCAACGGCAATAAGGCGGTCCAGAAATTCGTACATTTTTTCATTACGTAAGGTAACCCTCACTCCAATAGGCATTCCCCTTCTGAGTTTGAAGTTTGAAATATCTTTTCTTGATTTGGTTGCTACTGCTTTCTGGCCGGTTATCATTGACATTTCATCTATTCCTGACTCAATAAGCTTTTTATCGGCTATGGCAGAGCCAATGCCCTGATTAATGTTGATTTTTAACAGTTTGGGTACCTGCATTGTATTTTTGTACTGAAATTGTTGTTTCAGTGCCGGAACAATTTCTTTAAAGTACTTTTCCTTGAGTCTTGGTTTGTAGTCCATTATTTAATTATCTCCTTTTTTTCAGATTTTTTTGAATACCTGACAAGTTTGCCTGTCTTCTCGTCAGTTTTTTTTCCGATACGAGTTGGTTTTCCTGTTGAATCGTTTATCATCAAGTTGGAAATGTGTATGGAAGCTTCTTTCTTAATGATACCGCCTTTAGTGTTTTTGGCATTGGGTTTGGTATGTTTTGACACCATATTGATGCCTTCAACAATGGCCTTGTTTTTTTCAACCAAAACCTTGAGAACTTTACCCTGCTGGCCTTTTGAATCCCCTGCAATCACAGTGACACTATCGCCTTTTTTAATATGAATTTTAGGTTGCATAGTTATTTATTTTTTATAGCACTTCAGGTGCCAGTGAAATAATTTTCATATATTGTTTTTCCCTTAATTCGCGGGCTACCGGGCCAAAAATACGTGTGCCGCGCAATTCGTCTGTAGGAGTTAGCAACACCACTGCATTGTCATCAAAACGTATATAAGAGCCGTCATTTCTTCTTACTTCTTTTTTTGTTCTGACAATAACAGCTTTAGTCACGGTTCCTTTTTTAATATTTCCTGCCGGCATTGCGCTTTTTACAGTTACAATGATTTTATCGCCAAGGGAGGCATACCTTCTTTTTGTACCACCAAGTACCCTGATGCACAGAACTTCTTTGGCGCCACTGTTATCTGCAACAATTAATCTTGATTCTTGCTGTATCATGTTATTTAACCTTTTCTAAAATTTCTACTAACCTCCAGCATTTGTTTTTGCTCAAAGGCCTTGTTTCTGCAATTTTCACGGTATCTCCGATGTTACATTCGTTGTTGGAATCTTCGGCCATAAATTTATTGCTTTTCTTAACGAATTTCCCGTATTTTGGATGCTTAACCCTTCTTTCAACATTCACCACAATTGTCTTCTGCATTTTATTGCTGACAACGATACCTATTTTTTCTTTTCTTAATTTACGTTCCATGACGGCTTATTTCTTTTTTGTTTTATTGTTGACATTAGTTGTTACTGTTTTTTCATCTCCACCCTGCATATTTCGTTTTTTAAGTTCGGTAAGCATGCGCGCTATTGTTTTTTGATAATCCTTTATTTTCATAGGATTTTCAAGGGGCGAAATGGCGTGGTTCATTTTCAGTTTCAACAGTTGTTTTTTTTCTTCTACGAGTCTTTCGAGAAGCTCAGGTGTTGAAAGTTCCGTAATAACTTGCTGTTTCATGTTTTTGTTTTTATGCTTCAGAATAATCTCTTCTTATTACAAATTTTGTATGTACCGGAAGTTTTTGTGCTCCTAAACGCAAGGCCTCTTTACCTATGTTGAAAGGCACTCCGTCAATTTCAAAAATAATTCTGCCAGGAGTAACTCGTGCTACATAATATTCTAGCGCACCTTTTCCTTTTCCCATACGTACTTCTGCGGGCTTCTTGGTCACAGGCTTATCGGGGAATATTCTGATCCACAACTGTCCCTCACGTTTCATGTGACGTGTGATGGCTTGACGGGCAGCTTCAATCTGTCTTCCGGTAATCCAACATTCATCAAGTGTTTTAATGGCAAAAGAGCCAAAAGAAATCTGGTGTCCGCGATGTGCGTTACCTTTCATCTTTTGCTTCTGCATCTTTCTGTATTTCGTCTTCTTTGGCTGTAACATTACAGTATGTTTTTAATGTGCGTATTTTATGTTTATTATTTTCTTCTTCTCCTTCTTCCCTGTTCTTTCATGCTATGGGATTCCTGTTTGTTTACTTTCATGCTTGAAGATGTGGGGACGATTTCTCTTTTTCCGTAAACTTCACCTTTACAAATCCATACTTTTATACCGATACGTCCATAGGTTGTATGCGCTTCTGATAAGGCATAATCAATATCTGCACGAAGCGTGTGTAATGGAATACGGCCTTCTTTGTATTGTTCTGTACGTGCCATTTCTGCACCACCAATACGTCCTGAAACCTGGACTTTAATACCTTCGGCACCCATGCGCATGGTTGAGGCAATATTAGTTTTGATGGCCCGCCTGTATGAAATTCTTCCTTCAATCTGTTTGGCAATTGAGGCGGCAACAAGCAGTGCATCTACCTCAGGGCGTTTGATTTCATTTATATTAATTTGTATTTCTTTACTGGTGATTTTTTTTAATTCTTCTTTCAGTTTGTCAACTTCCTGTCCTCCTTTACCAATAATTGTCCCGGGGCGAGCTGTATGTATCGTCACGGTAATAAGTTTCAGCGTGCGTTCAATAATAATTTTTGATATGCTCGCTTTGGATAAACGGGCATTCAGGTAATTCCTTATTTTCCGGTCTTCAATTAGTTTGTTTTCAAAACTTTTTCCTCCAAACCAATTGGAATCCCATCCTCTTATGATTCCTAATCTGTTACCTGTCGGATTTGTTTTTTGTCCCATCTAGTGTGTTTATTTTAATTATTATTTTGTTTCTTTTTTTTCGTTTTTTGGCTTTTCTGATTTGGTTTTTTCAGTTTTTTTCTTTGCAACTACTGGTTTTTCAGTTTTAGGTTTTTCAGCTTTTGGTTTTGAAGTACTTGTTTTTTTGATTTTTTCTGCAACAGGAGTGGTTTTAACTTCTTCTGAAACCTCTTTGCTTACAACGGGTTCATCAACAGAAACCATAGAAACTCTGCTGTCAACAAAAAGCGTAACATGGTTGGAGCGTTTTTTAAGTCTGTGTGCTCGGCCCTGAGGGGCTGCCTGAATACGTTTCAACTGCCTTCCGCTGTCCACAAATATTTTTTTCACAATCAGGTTGCTGTCTTCGATGCGTACGCCTTCGTTTTTTGCCTGCCAGTTTGATATAGCTGAAAGCAGAAGTTTGTGCAGGCGGCCTGAGGCTTCTTTGGAGGATGTTTTTAACAAAAACAATGCTTTGTCAACATTCATACCCCTTATCTGGTCCGCCACAAGACGCATTTTTCGCGGTGATGTGGGACAATTGTTTAGGCGAGCAAAATATTGTGTTTTTTTCGCTTCCTTAGCCTTTTCTGCACTAATACGTTTTCTTTCTCCCATGATATTATCTTTTTTGAAGCTTAATTATTTATTTTTTATCTTTATTTCCGGCATGTCCCCTAAAAATTCGGGTAGGAGCAAATTCTCCGAGTTTATGACCTACCATATTTTCAGTAATGTAAACCGGAATAAATTTATTCCCGTTGTGTACCAATATAGTATGGCTTACAAAGTCAGGAGATATCATCGAATTTCTTGACCATGTTTTTAACGAGGTTTTCTTTTTTGATTCGTTTAACTGAGCAACTTTTTTTTCCAGTTTAACGCTTATATAAGGACCTTTTTTTAATGAACGGCTCATAAATTTTCAACTAATTGGGTTATGAATTATTTCTTTCTTTTTTCGATAATATATTTATTCGACATTTTTTTCTTATTGCGGGTTTTGTATCCTTTCGCTGGCATTCCTTTTCTTGTTCTCGGATGTCCTCCTGAAGCTTTTCCTTCGCCACCGCCCATAGGATGGTCAACAGGGTTCATGGCAACGCCACGGTTACGCGGGCGGCGCCCCAGCCACCTGGAACGGCCTGCTTTGCCTGATTTTTCATGTCCATGGTCGGGATTTGATACCATTCCTACAGTCGCCTTACAGGTTTGAAGTATAAGGCGGGTTTCGCCGGAAGGTAATTTAATCACAGCAAATTTTCCATCTCTCGACATCAGTTGAGCAAATGTACCAGCGCCACGGGCCATCTTACCACCTTCTCCGGGGCGAATCTCGATATTGTGAATTATGGTTCCGAAAGGTATTTCGCTAAGATACAGGGCGTTGCCTATTTCCGGCGCAGCACCTTTCCCTGAAATAACCTTTTGGCCTATTTTTAGGCCCTGAGGGGCTATGATATATCTTTTTTCACCATCGGAATAGGATAATAATGCTATACGCGCACTGCGATTTGGATCGTATTCTATTGATTTTACCATTGCAGGAATGTTTTCTTTTTCCCGTTTAAAATCTACGATGCGGTAAAGTTTTTTATGTCCGCCACCAATATAACGCATGGTCATTTTTCCAGTATTGTCGCGGCCACCGGTTCTTTTTATTTTTGTTAAAAGGCTTTTTTCAGGTCTGTCGGTAGTGATATCGTCAAAAGCACTGATTACCTTAAAACGCTGCCCTGGTGTTGTGGGATTTAATTTCTTTAATGCCATTTTTATTAAATATTGCTATAAAAATCTATTTTTTCACCTTCTGCTAATGTAACAATAGCCTTTTTAGTCGAATTTTTTCTCCCTGAGATATAACCGGCCTTGGTATATCTTGATTTTGATTTTCCCAGGTAATTCATTGTGTTTACAGAATCTACCTTAACATCATATAATTCTTCGACTGCTTTTTTAACCTGCAATTTATTTGCCTTTGTATCAATAATAAAAGCATAACGGTTGAGTTTTTCACTCATTCCGGTCATCTTTTCTGTTATGATAGGCTTAATTATAACATTCATGGTTCTGTTATTTATTTTTGAAACATTTCATTTATTTTCTGCATAGAGCTTTCAACTATCAGAATATTGCCTGCGTTCATGATGTCATAGGTACTTAGTGAGGAAGCACAAATTACCTTGGTTTTTTGAATATTCCGTGATGACATGTAAATGATAGGGTTGCTTTCAGGCAATACCATGAGTGTTTTTATTTCAGACATTTTAAGGTTGCCTAAAAGCTCCTGATATTTTTTTGTTTTGACTTCTTCGAAACTGAAATCTTCCAGTATGAGTATTTTATCTTCTTTGGCTTTGTATGTCAGTGCTGATTTACGTGCCAGTTGTTTGATTTTTTTGTTCAGTTTAAAGTTATAAACTCTGGGTTGGGGACCAAATGCTCTGGCCCCGCCTGAAAACACAGGGGAGTTTATATCACCTGAACGAGCTCCGCCTGTACCTTTCTGGCGTTTAAGCTTACGGGTACTCCCTGACATCTGTGAACGTTCCTTTGAACTGTGAGTTCCTTGCCGTCTATTTGCAAGGTGCTGTTTCACATCAAGGTAAATAGCATGGTCATTAGGCTCAATGCCAAAAATGGCATCGTCCAGTACTACCTTTTTGGTAGATTTGCTTCCATCAATTTTATGTACTACTAGCTCCATCTTTCTATTTTTAAGTATGAACCTTTAGGGCCGGGAACCGAGCCTTTTACGATAATAAGATTTTTTTCAGGGATGATTTTAACAACCTGGCTGTTGATGACCTTTACTCTTTGGTTTCCCATCCTGCCAGCCATTCGTATTCCTTTAAAAACACGTGAGGGGTATGATGATGCTCCAACAGAGCCTGGTGCCCTCAAGCGGTCATGCTGTCCATGAGTATTTTCTCCAACACCACTGAAATTATGGCGCTTAACAACTCCCTGAAATCCTTTCCCTTTAGAGATGCCAACCACGTCAATAAACTCTCTTTCAATAAACACATCCACATGCAGCACTTCGCCAAAATGCTTTCTGTAACCTTCTTCAAATCTCGAAAATTCTGCAATAATTTTCTTTGGCGTGGTGCCTGCTTTGGCAAAATGGCCTTTCATCGGCTTGTTGGTGCGGCTTTCTTTCTTTTCATCGAAAGCAAGCTGTATGGCATCATAACCGTCTTTTTCTTTTGTCAAAACCTGTGTTACTACACAGGGGCCTGCTTCAATAACGGTACACGGGATGTTGTTCCCTGCTTCGTCAAATACGCTGGTCATTCCAATCTTTTTTCCTATTAACCCTGACATTGTTTTTTGTTTTAGCTATGGTAAATCACTATACTTTAATTTCTACTTCAACACCGTTGGGCAGCTCAAGTTTCATAAGCGCATCAATGGTTTTTGATGTAGTACTGTATATGTCAAGCAGTCTTTTGTAAGTGGATAATTCAAACTGCTCCCTCGACTTTTTGTTAACAAAAGTTGAACGCAATACAGTGTAGATTTTTTTGTTGGATGGCAGGGGAATGGGTCCGCTTACCACCGCACCGGTTGACTTAACGGTTTTAACAATCTTTTCGGCCGATTTGTCAACCAGGTTGTGATCGTACGATTTTAATTTTATTCTAATCCTCTGATTCACTTTATTTTTTTTTTGTTTATGGTATAATTGGTAAATATCCTTTTATTTTATATATTACATTATCAGAAATTTCTTTTGGAGTTTCAAAGTAATGTGAGAATTCCATTGAAAAAATAGCCCTTCCCGATGTGATGGTTCTTAATGCAGTAACATAACCAAACATTTCTGCTAAGGGTACTGTTGCTTTCACTATCTGAAAGCCAATTTTTGCTGTTACATTTTCCATGTGAGCCCGGCGTTTGTTCAGGTCACTTGTAACATCACCTACATATTCTTCGGGAGTAACAACTTCGAGTCTCATTATTGGTTCCATCAGAACACATGCGGCTTTTTTGCAGGCTTCTTTAAAAGCAAAGCGTGCGGCAATTTCAAAAGCCAGTGCATCGGAATCCACGTTGTGAAATGAGCCGTCAAGAAGGCGGATTTTTGCAGATTCAAAGGGGAATCCTGCCAGCACTCCATTAGCGAGGGCAGCTTCAAAGCCTCTCTGTGTAGCCCTGATAAATTCTTTAGTAAGATTGCCGCTGCTTACTTCATCAATAAACTGCAGGCCCTTAACTCCTGTGTCAGCGGGGGAGATTTCAAAATCAATATCGGCAAAACGTCCCTTGCCTCCTGTTTGTTTTTTATATATTTCCCGGTGGCGGACAACAGATTTTATCGCTTCTTTGTATGCAACCTGTGGAATTCCATGGTTGCATTCTACTTTATGTTCCCTTTTAATGCGGTCAAGAATGATATCCAGATGAAGTTCTCCCATACCGCTGAGGATAGTTTGCCCTGTTTCATCGTTATATTTTATGGAAAAAGTGGGGTCTTCTTCTGCTATTTTTCTAAGGCAATTGTTGAGTTTGTCAATATCTGCCGTGGTTTTAGGTTCAACGGAAATATTGATAACAGGTTCCGGAAATATTATAGATTCAAGAATTATGGGATGTTTTTCATCGCAAAGGGTATCTCCGGTTCTTATCTCTTTGAATCCCACCAGGGCACCTATATCTCCTGCTTCAATGGTATTTATTTGTTTCTGCTTGTTTGCATGCATGCGCATGATTTTGGAAATTCTTTCTTTTTTACCAGTGCTTGCATTGTATATAATACTGCCTATCGAAAGTGTGCCGGAGTAAACTCTGAAAAAAGCAAGTTTTCCAAAATAGGAATCGGAAGTAATTTTAAATGCCAGCCCGCTGAAAGGCAAAGTGGTATCGGAATGACGTTCTTCGGTTTTTTCGGTAAAAGGATTTATTCCTGTTATTGCCGGTAAATCAACTGGACTGGGTAGATAAAGAATTATAGCATCAAGTAGCTGTTGTACGGCTTTATTTCTGAATGATGATCCGCATAGTACAGGTGTGATTCTCATTTCAATTGTAGCTTTGCGGAGGGCAGAGATGATTTCTTCACTGTTGATGGAGTCGGGGTCTTGCAAAAATTTTTCTAAAAGAGCTTCGTTTTCTTCGGCGGCACCTTCCACAAGTTTGGTCCTGTATTCATGTACAATTTCTTTGAGGTCTTCAGGAATGGGCACTTCATTGAAGTTTAATCCGAGCGAATCTTCGTCCCATTCAAAAGCTTTATTTCTGACAAGGTCAACAATACCGCGGAAATTATCTTCCTCGCCTATGGGTATTTGTATTACAACGGGGCGTGCACCGAGTTTATCTTTAATCTGGTTGATAACCTGAAAAAAGTCAGCGCCGGAGCGGTCCATTTTATTTACGTAACTGATACGCGGCACATGGTATTTATCAGCCTGATGCCAGACAGTTTCCGACTGTGGTTCAACACCGCCCACAGCACAGAATAAAGCAACAGCACCATCAAGCACACGAAGGCTGCGTTCCACTTCCACAGTGAAGTCAACATGTCCGGGCGTGTCAATGATATTAATCTTATAGGGCGTGTTGTTGGTTTTCCAATAAACAGTAGTAGCTGCAGAGGTTATAGTTATGCCACGTTCCTGCTCTTGTTCCATCCAGTCCATGGTTGTGTTTCCTTCATGAACTTCGCCCATACGGTGATTGATGCCGGTATAATATAAAATTCGCTCAGTAGTCGTGGTTTTACCCGCGTCTATGTGTGCCATAATGCCAATATTTCTGATATAAGTTAAGTTTTCTGACATTATATATATTATACCCTTCTACGCACCTTTAAGTTTTAAAACTTAAAATGAGAAAATGCCTTGTTAGCTTCGGCCATACGGTGCGTATCTTCTTTTTTCTTAAAGGCGGCACCTTCTTCTTTATAGCCGGCTAATATTTCTGCGGCTAACTTTTGGCACATGGATTTCTCGTGGCGTAAACGGGCATATTTTATCAGGTTTTTCATACCTATAGACATTTTTCTTCCGGGCCTTATTTCTGAGGGTATCTGGAAGGTGGCACCACCGATTCTGCGGCTGCGTACCTCAACGGAAGGGGTTACGTTAGCCAGTGCCTTTTTAAATACTTCAAGTCCGTCTTCGCCGCTTTTTTCCGACACGATATCTATCGCATCGTAAAAAACATCAAAGGCAATATTCTTCTTGCCCCGAAGCATAATGTTGTTGACGAACTTTGTTACCAGTGTATCATTGAACCTTGGGTCAGGGAGAATTATCCGTTTCTTTGGAGTTGATTTTCTCATTTTATATTAAACAATTTCATTAATTTCTTATTAACTCGCTTTTTTTGCTTTGGGACGTTTGGTGCCATACTTGGAACGGCGCTGATTTCTGCCATCCACACCCGAGGTGTCCAATGCTCCGCGGATGATATGATAACGAACACCGGGAAGGTCTTTTACCCTGCCGCCCCTGATAAGAACGATGGAGTGTTCCTGAAGGTTGTGGCCTTCGCCCGGAATGTATGCATTTACTTCTTTGTTGCTTTTTGTCAGTTTAACCCTTGCCACTTTACGCATCGCCGAATTTGGCTTTTTAGGTGTTGTAGTGTAAACTCTGGTGCATACACCACGCTTCTGCGGGCAGGAATCCAAAGCTCTGGATTTGCTTTTATACGTTAATTTCTTGCGTCCTTTGCGAACTAACTGCTGTATTGTAGGCATATCAACCGTTTTAAAATATAATACTTTCCCCTCTTTTTTTGGGACTGCAAAGGTAAAACTTTATTTTTTATTAACAATGAATTTGTGAAAAAATATTTTTTACTACAAAAAAGGTGGCATATTGTATTCTTTTTAAGGAAGTTTTTATAAAACATCTTTTGGATTAAAATATGTTCAAGTTTAGTTTCGGATATTAAGAAATATATTAGTGTTTTTCATAAGATTTTTTAATTTTGTTAAAACTTATGTGTCATGATAAATTCTGCCGTTTTCCCCGGCTCCTTCGACCCCATCACCAAAGGACACGAATCCGTGGTGCTTCGCAGCTTGAATCTGTTTGATTCGGTGACAGTGGCCATTGGGTTCAATGCAGAAAAAAAGTACCTGTTTCCCGTTGAGTTGCGCATGCAATGGCTCAAGGATGTGTTTGCACCTTATCCGCAGGTCAATGTTACTTTTTATGAAGGGCTTACAACAGATTTTTGCAAAAAACACAACCTTAAATATATTATTCGCGGCTTACGAACATCTGCTGATTTTGAATTTGAACGTAGTATAGGGCAGATGAATAAAAAAATTTATCCTGAGATAGAAACTGTTTTTATGCTTGCCCTGCCCGAATACAATGCCCTGAGTTCATCAGTATTGCGCGATATATACAGAAACGGTGGGGATATTAAACAGTTTATCCCTGAAAAAATACAATTACCAGATATAAAATAATTAGCCAACTCTTCCCGTTACATTAATATTATTATGTGCTTGCTTCGATATTTATTTTTTCTTATTTTGCTGATAGCAGCCAGCAATGCCGGTGCACAAAATGTAACTATTTCCGGAGTTGCAAAGGGTGCTGAGGGGAAAACTATACTCTTGAAACAATACTCCGATTTTTTCTCGATGAATGAGGTCCCTGTAGCAAAAAATGTTATTGATTCGTTGGGCTGTTTTACTATAAAAGGCAACATCAACGGGACATCTATGGCAGTGATACACATTGAGTATTACTCCGGCGAGATATACCTTGAACCCAACAAAACTTATAATGTTGAAATAAAAAATCTTGTTTTTAATGAAAAATTTGACAAGGTGAACTATACCTTGAGCCCTTTTACATGCTTCGTCAGGGTGCTTACTGAAGATAAAAATGAGCTGAACTCCCTGGTGCAAAAACTGAACATCATGTATAACAGTTTCTTACGTGAAAATGTTTACCTTCTAAATAAAAAACAAATCCTATCGAAGGTGGATACTTTTTTAATAGCAGTCAATGATACTTTTGCCGGAGTTCAGCACCCGTTTTTTTCAGATTACCTGAAATACCGTCTGGCTTCGCTTAAGCATTTTACATCGTATTCCAGTCCTGACAAACTTTTTCTGGATTATCTTTATCAAAAAGCACCCCTTTATGATAATGTTGAATATTTATCTTTTTTTAGCGGATTTTTTGAAGCTTACTTTAATGACATAAGCCGCCCGGTGCTGATGAGCGATTTATATATCCCTGTAAATTCCAACAAAAGTTATTTTGAATTGATGGATGTTCTTGGAAAAGACAGTTTGCTGAAAAATGAAAAATTCAGGGAATTGGTTGCTGTATATCTTCTCAATGTGTGTTATGCCAACAAGGACTTCAGCAAAAATAATGTTGTGGCAATACTGGAAAATATTGCAATGAAAAGTAAATTTGAACAGCACAAGCACATTGCAGGCAGTATTTTACAGAATCTGACAAGGCTGAACAAGGGCATGCCTGCACCGGATTTTGAACTTAAAAGTACAAGTGGCTCTTATGTGAAGCTTAGTGATTTTATTGGGCATTATGTATATCTTAATTTTTTTACCTCCTGGTGCCTGGATTGTAAAGCAGAAATGGAGCTGATGAAAAAGCTTCGTGAAAATTATGGAAATGAGGTCGTTTTCATCAGTGTTTCTGCAGACCGTGAGTTTATGAAAGCCTACCATTTTGCACACGATAATAAATACAACTGGTTGTTTTTGCACCTTAACAGCGATTATGATTTGCTGGAATCATATTCTGTTTACGCATATCCCGCTTTTGCCTTAATTGATAAGAATGGAAAAATAATAAAGTGTCCTGCACCAAAGCCCAGCGATAACATAGAATTTGTGTTAAATAATCTGATAAAATCAGGGAATTAGGTATAAAAAAAGACCTGTGATTAACAAGTCTCTTTTCATTCGTTTGAAAGCCGGATTATTTATCTTTTACTTCTTCAAAATCAACATCCGTAACATTGTCATTTCCGCTGCTGTTGTTCCCCGGGTCTTGAGTTTGTTGCTGGCCGGCATCCTGTGCAGCCCCTTGTCCCTGCTGCGAAGCATTGTACATATCCTGGCTGGCAGCCTGCCATACCGTATTTATTTTTGCCAGAGCGGCATCAATGAGTTCGATATTTTTGCTCTGGTAAGCATCCTTTAATTCTTTCAATGCGCTTTCGATAGGTTCTTTTTTAGCTGCAGGGATTTTATCTCCGTATTCTTTCAGTTGTTTCTCGGTGGTGAAAATCATCGAATCGGCAGCATTTAACTTGTCGGCATGTTCTTTGGTTTTTTTGTCTGACTCAGCATTAGCAGCGGCTTCGTCTTTCATCCGTTTTATTTCTGCATCATTTAAGCCCGAAGAGGCCTCAATTCTGATTTGCTGTGATTTGCCTGTAGCTTTGTCCTTGGCAGAAACGTTAAGTATGCCATTGGCATCAATGTCAAAGGTAACTTCTATCTGAGGAATTCCGCGAGGGGCAGGGGGTATTCCATCAAGATGAAAACGCCCAATACTCTTGTTGCCCGAGGCCATGGGCCTTTCGCCCTGAAGTATATGTATTTCCACGGATGTTTGGCTGTCAGATGCTGTAGAAAAAGTTTCTGATTTCTTTATTGGAATGGTTGTATTCGACTCAATAAGTTTGGTCATCACGCCGCCAAGTGTCTCAATGCCAAGCGATAGTGGTGTAACATCCAGCAGCAACACATCTTTTACTTCTCCCGTCAGGACACCTCCCTGTATGGCTGCTCCAACGGCAACCACTTCATCAGGGTTTACACCTTTTGAAGGAACCTTACCGAAAAACTCTTCAACCATTTTCTGAATCTTTGGGATACGTGTTGAGCCGCCAACAAGTATAACCTCATCAATATCTGAAGCTTTCATGTTTGCATCAGCTAATGCTTTGCGGCAGGGTTCAATAGTTGCACGGAACTGTTCGTCGCAAAGTTGTTCAAATTTGGCACGTGTAAGTTTTCTTACCAAATGCTTGGGAACTCCGTCAACGGAAGTGATATACGGCAGGTTGATGTCGGTTTCTGTGGAACTTGAAAGTTCTATTTTTGCTTTTTCTGCAGCTTCTTTCAGGCGCTGCAGAGCCATCGGGTCTTTACGGAGGTCAATATTTTCTTCGCTTTTAAATTCCTGGGCCAGCCATTCTATTACGTTGTGGTCGAAGTCGTCGCCGCCGAGATGGGTATCTCCATTTGTGGATTTAACTTCGAAAACACCATCGCCCAGTTCCAGTATGGAAATATCAAATGTACCTCCGCCAAGGTCGTACACGGCAACTTTCAGGTCATGGCTTTTTTTGTCAAGACCGTAAGCCAGTGCAGCAGCAGTAGGTTCATTTATAATCCTTTTTACATTAAGTCCGGCTATTTCTCCCGCTTCCTTGGTTGCCTGGCGTTGCGAATCGCTGAAGTATGCAGGAACCGTTATCACAGCATCGTGTACCTCATGTCCGAGATAATCTTCAGCAGTTTTTTTCATTTTCTGCAACACCATCGCAGATATTTCCTGTGGCGTGTATAACCTGTCGGTGATCTTTACACGTGGTGTGTTGTTTTCGCCCCGTTCTACCTTGAAGGAAACACGGCCTATTTCTTTCGTCATACGGTCGAAAGTTTCGCCCATAAAACGTTTAATTGAATACACCGTATTTTTTGGATTAGTTATCGCCTGGCGTTTTGCAGGGTCTCCAACTTTACGTTCACCGTTGCTGGTGAATGCCACAATGGACGGGGTTGTACGTTTGCCTTCGCTGTTGGGAATTACAACAGGTTCATTCCCTTCCATTACTGAAACGCAAGAGTTGGTGGTACCTAAATCAATTCCAATAATTTTTGCCATGATATTTTATTCCTTTCTTTTGTTATTTTCTGATTTTTTTATTGACAGAAGTCAATTGTCAAGGTTTATGCCAACAGAATGAAAGTTTAATATCGGGCAATAATGGCATAAAATAACCTGATAAACATTAAAATCATGTCAGAAATAAATGACAAAAAGGCAGAATTTATTTTGTCTGGCTTATCAGCAGCATGAGTTTTTCTGCTTTTTGTTTTATTTCAGCGTTGGAACAGGTGTAGTTATTGAAAATTATTGCAAAAGCAAGTTCTTTTCCGGAAGCATTATTAACATAACCCGCATAAGACTTTATTTTATCCATATTCCCTGTTTTCGCCCGCAGATTATTTTCCGCTGTTGTGCTTTTCAGCATGGCAGCCATACCTCCGGATTTCCCGGCAACAGGCAGTGATGCATAAAAAGCGTTAAAACTATTTTCATTCTTAACGGCTCGGAGAATATTACATAATTGTCTGGTACTTATTTTATTTTTTCGCGACAGGCCGCAGGCATCTTCCATATTAAAACCTTTGAGGTCAATCTTTTTTGAATTTAAAAAATCTTTTATGGCTTCGATGCCAGCATCGCTGCTGCCCGTTCCTTTTTTCAGTTTCCCTGCCATTTTTAACATGGCCTCCGAAAACAGATTTATACTTTTAATATTAGTAGGAATGACTATTTCACTCAGTTCAGGCGAAAAATGTTCCGAAAGTGTTTTGCGTTGAGAACTGTCATGTTTTTCTGACCAGTTTAACTTACGCAGTGTATTGTATCCGTTGCATCTCACACCCTTATCAGAAAGGTATTCATAAAACAATTCGGCAAAAAACTCTGGCGGGTCAGGTATGGAGCCATCCACATCAAAATGTTTTTTTCCAAGGGGCACCGTGCCTTCCAGTAGACGCTCGTTGGTGTATGGTCCGCCGAAAATTACCACATTATCACCGCTGTTTGCTGCCCCTGTCGTAACATGATTGATAAAACTGATATTTTTCATTTCAGGGTTACATTCGGTAAGGGTGGCCTTTTCACCCACGGCATTTCCTGCATTAAAATACAGGCGGTAGCTGTTTTCAAAAATATTTAGCCCGTAAGCCCCTGATGCATAATAATTTCCTATATCCTCCCACAACCAGCTGTATGAGGCGGGGTTGTCTTCGAAAACGGACGCGTCGGCAATGATGTTTCCTTTTACCTGTTTGATGTTATTTGTTTGCATTGCCTTGTAAAACTTTGCAAACACACTGTCGGCAGATACATTATTATTAAAACGCTGAGAGCCTATAGTAGGGTCGCCACCGCCGGTGATGTATAGGTTGCCGTGCAAAGTTCCTGCAGTATCTATATCTCCCGAATATTCCAGCCTGGTTTTAAAGCGGTATGAGCCACCTAATATGGAAAGGGTTGCCGAAGTTGAAACAATTTTCATCACAGAAGCGGGCTCAAGCACAATATTATAATTAAAACCAGCTATCAGGGTGTTGGCGGAAATTTCTGTTACACATATACTCCAGCTTGAATTTTTTAGGCAGGCATCTTTTTTTAATAGCTCAATTTCACTGTCAAGTGCCTTAATTTCAGCAGCAACTTCATTTAGCTGTGAAAACAGAGCCTTTGAAAATAAAATAGCTATTATAAAAAAACAGATACTGGCAATCCATTTGTTTTTTCGTAAAATGTACAGCATATTTACAAAAATAGTTAATTTGTCTTACTCACAACGAATGCTGTCCTTTTATTATCAAGGTCATTT
This sequence comes from Bacteroidales bacterium, assembly GCA_023228145.1. Classification (NCBI taxonomy): domain Bacteria; kingdom Pseudomonadati; phylum Bacteroidota; class Bacteroidia; order Bacteroidales; species Bacteroidales bacterium. The sequence goes on from JALOBU010000003.1 coordinate 166,719, forward strand.
TGTCAGTGCATTTTCAATGGCACATTGTTTGAACAACCGCAGGAAATCAAAAAAAACATAGTGTTATGCAAAAAGGAAAGATAAATGTTCAGACCGAAAACATTTTCCCCATTATTAAAAAGTTCCTGTATTCCGACCACGACATTTTTCTTAGGGAGCTGATTTCTAATGCCGTTGATGCTACTCAAAAGCTTAAAGTTCTTTCATCGCTTGGAAAATACAAAGATGAATTAGGTGACCTTACCATACAGGTAAAAGTTGATGAAAAGAAAAAAACACTGAGTGTGATTGACCGCGGAATAGGGATGACAGCAGAAGAGCTTGATAAATATATAAACCAGATAGCGTTTTCGAGTGCCGAGGAATTTGTGAAAACCTATATGGGTAAAAGCGAAACCGACCAGAAAGCTCTGATAGGCCATTTTGGGCTGGGTTTTTATTCTGCTTTTATGGTTTCAAAGAAAGTGGAAATTCGCACAAAAACATATCAGGATGAAGGCGACACTAAAGCCATGAAATGGGTGTGCGATGGCAGCCCGGAATACACAATGACGGAAATAAAGAATCAGCCGCGCGGAACAGAGATTATTCTATATCTTTCCGAAGACTCGGAAGAATACGCACAGGAATCGCGTGTGCTTGAGATTTTAAAGAAATACTGTAAATTTCTTCCGGTTTCCATACAGTTTGGCATGCAAAAAACATGGGAAAAAGTTGAGGGAGAAAAGGATAAAGATGGCAACGATAAATCCGTGGAAGTCGAAAACCCGCGCATTATAAATAATGTAAGCCCTGCCTGGACCAAAAAACCTGCTGACCTGAAAGAAGAGGATTACAACAGCTTTTACCATGAACTCTACCCGATGAATTTTGAAGAGCCGATGTTTTATATTCATCTTAATGTGGATTATCCCTTTAAACTTACAGGAATTCTTTACTTTCCCAAGGTAAAACGCAACTTTGAAGTTCAGAGGGACAAGATACAGCTTTATTGTAATCAGGTTTTTGTTACCGATTCCGTCGAAGGCATAGTGCCAGATTTTCTAACACTGCTGCATGGCGTTCTTGACTCGCCCGATATTCCGTTGAATGTTTCCCGGTCCTATCTGCAAAGCGACCCCAATGTCAAGAAGATTTCATCACACATCATGAAAAAGGTGGCCGATAAACTGGAAGAGTTGTTTAAAAATAAGCGCGAAGATTTTGAAAAGAAATGGGATGACCTGAAAATATTTATTATTTACGGCATGGTAACGGATGAGAAGTTTTATGAACGCGCCGAAAAATTCTTCCTTTTTAAAAATACAAAAGATAAGTATTTTACGATAGAAGAGTATAAAAAACATATCGAACCTTTGCAGACTGATAAAGACAAAAAGCTTGTATATCTTTATGCTTCTGATAAAGAAGAACAGCATGGTTTTATCAGTGCGGCATACGAACGCGGTTATGATGTACTTGTGATGGACAGTCCGCTTGACATGCATTTTGTTAATATGATTGAACATAAGATGGACAATTCTTCTTTTGCCCGGGTTGACTCGGACACATTAGATAAATTAGTGAAAAAAGAAGAGGCCGCTATTTCGAAAATTAACGAAGATGAAAAAAACAAACTGAAAGAAATTATAGAACGTAATATTCCAAAAGAAAAATTTCAGGTTGTTTTTGAGTCCCTGCAATCCGATGATATGCCTTTTACTATTGTTCAGCCTGAATTTTTAAGACGCATGAAAGATATGGCAGCCATTGGAAGCAGTATGCCATTTATGAGCAACTATCCCGAAATGTACAATCTGGTTGTAAATACCAATAATGATTTTATGCTGAAAATTCTCAATGAAGCGGAAGAAAGCAAACAGAACGATTTAATAAAACAGTTTTTTGACCTGGCAAAACTGGCGCAGAACCTGCTGAAAGGCGAAGATCTGACGGGTTTTATAAAAAGGAGCATATCGCTGATAGTTTGACGAATTACTATTTTGTATTTTTGGATGAAAATCACAAGTAGTTATTTTGCCGCAAGCCATTTGAACTGATATTTGAATATTGAGCATCGTGTCTGTATATTTTTTTAAGTTTGTAAATAGTTTGACATCAAGCTGAAATGCAAGCCCTTAAAAATGCAAAGCCCGATTTTTAAAACCGCTTATAGTTTTAAAAAAATAAAGTTATACATTATAACTACAGTTGTTGCATTAAGTATGTTTTCATTTATACTTAAAGTTGATGCCCAAGCGGTTACAGACTCATCTTACCACTACACTCATCAGGTTTCTCAAGGTTTTGGTGCACGCATTTTAAAATGTGCAGCAAAATTGTTTTTGCCAAAAAACAGCATCCCTCGGAAACTTGCCAGAGAGGACTATGTGTCTGATGCAGCGCCCATCCCCAAAAAAATAGTGAAAGAATTTCAGATTGACACAATAAAAGTTCAAGGACGCAATGTTTATACTTTTGCACACAAAGATAAAAAAGCGGGTAAATACGTTTTGTTTCTTCATGGAGGTGCGTATATTAATAATATTTTTAGCCAGCACTGGAATTTTGTTGCAAAGATTGTGCGTGAAACTCATTGTACTTTTATAGTACCCGATTATCCTCTGGCGCCTGCTTCCAATTACTCTGAGGCCTTTGCCATGCTCTCTGCCGTTTACAAAAGCTTGTTGTCCAGGGCAGGCGCTGAAAACATCATCTTTATGGGCGATTCAGCAGGTGGAGGACTTGCCCTTGCTTTTGCCCAACAACAAAAACTTGAAGGAAACAAACTGCCGGAACAGCTCATTCTTTTATCGCCATGGCTGGACGTAACAATGACAAACCCTGAAATTAAAGACATACAGAAGAAAGATGTTACCTTGCGAGCCGACAATTTAATATTGGCCGGCAAGACCTGGGCCGGCACATCCGACCCTGCTGATTATTTGATTAGCCCCGTTTACGGTTCATTGCAAGGCCTTCCCCGTATCAGCATATTTATTGGTACATACGATATATTAATTGCCGATTGCCGCAAGCTGAAATCCATGGCAGTGCAGCAGGGTGTTCCGATGAATTATTTTGAATATCCGAAAATGTTTCACGACTGGGTGATGCTTGTTTCTTTAAAGGAATCAAAACAAGCCATGTCTCAGATATGTTCATTGATTACGGGTAGTTGAAATTAATTAACCTGTTTTCTGTATCATAACAATTATTTTGTAAAGTTTCAAATGTCTAATAAACAGCTTGCTATTGAAAACTTCTAAAATTTCAATCCTCTATTTCAAATAAAGCAATTATTTTTGCTTCATCAAACCATTTCTCATGAAATTTACCGCACAACAATTAGCTCAGGTTCTTAAAGGAACCGTGGAAGGCAATCCCGAAGCAACAGTTTGGAAACTTGCCAAGATAGAAGAAAGCGAAGAGGGCTCGCTGATATTTTTGTCAAACCCCGCTTTCACGCACTATGTTTACAACTCAAAGGCTAGCATTGTTATTGTCACAAAAGATTTTGTCCCTGAGCAAACTGTCAGCGCCACCATGATACGCGTGGACAGCCCTTATGATGCTTTCTCAACCTTGCTTGAAATGTATAACCAGATAAAAGAAAACAAAAATGGGATTTCTGCAAAGGCAAGTATTTCTCCCAGCGCAAAAATTGGCAAGAACTGTTACATTGGCGATATGGCTTTTATAGGAGAAAATGTAGAGATTGGTGATAACGTGAAAATTTATCCCCTCTGCTATATAGGCGATAATGTGAAGATTAAAGACAACACCACCCTGTATGCCACGGTTTGCATTTATTCCGATAATGTGATAGGCAGCAATTGCAAACTGCAGTCGGGTGTAGTAATAGGTGCTGAAGGTTACGGTTATATACAGCAGGACGACCAGTCGTACAAGAAGATTCCGCAAACAGGAAATGTGGTGATAGAAGACAATGTGGATATAGGTCCTAACACCTGTATAGACCGTGCCATGCTTGGGTCAACCATCATTCGCAAAGGGTGTAAAATCAACAATTTAGTGATGATTGCTCATAATGTGGACATCGGAGAAAATACCATACTTGTCGCTCAGGTGGGTATTGCAGGTTCTGTAAAAATCGGAAAAAATTGCATGATTGGCGGACAAGCTGGCATGGTGCAGCACGTTAACATTGCTGATGGTGTGAAGATACAGGCACAATCAGGAATCAACAGCAGCATTAATACAGAAAATGCTGTCGTTCAAGGCTCTCCGGCTTTCGATATCAACGAGTACCGCCGTGCTTATGTTCATTTCCGCAACCTTTCGAAGCACATCAAACGCTTAGACGAGATGGAAAAGGAAATAAAAGAGCTGAAAGAAAAACTTTCAGCTCAGCAGTAATGTAAGTAATATTTTACTCTTCAATTACAAGGTTCCATCCGAACTTGTCGGGTTCTTCGCCGTATTGTATGGCGCGTAACCGGTTATATAGTTTTGTGGAAACCGGGCCGGCATTGCCGTCTTTACAATATTCGTAAACCTTTCCCGTATCGCGGTCCTGTATCTTTTTCAGAGGCGAAATTACTGCCGCGGTGCCGCAGGCGCCCACTTCGTCGAAATCGCTGAGTTCTTCGACAGCAACAGGCCGTTGTTCGACCACCAAGCCCATATCTTCAGCAAGAGTACGTAAACTCATATTTGTAATGGAAGGTAATATAGATGCCGATTTCGGAGTGATATATTTATTGCCTTTTATAGCAAAGAAATTTGCCGGGCCGGCTTCATCAATGTATTTCTTTTCTTTGGCATCGAGAAATAATGCTGTGGAATAACCTTCGTCGTGGGCTCGCTGACCGGCTATAAGGCTTGCTGCATAATTTCCACCCACTTTTATAGTTCCGGTTCCCAGAGGGGCTGCACGGTCATAATCCCTGATAATTTGCGCAGTAACGGGTTTAAATCCTTCTTTAAAATAAGGCCCGACAGGCGTAACGAATATCATAAACAAGTATTCATCGGAAGGCTGAACGCCCACTTTTGCTCCGCTACCAATCAGCAGGGGGCGTATATATAACGAAGAACCTGTTCCGTATGGGGGAATATAAGCAGTATTAAGTTTAATAACTTTTTCCAGAGCTTCTTTAAAAAGTTCAAGTGGTACGGCTTGCATCATTATTCCGGCAGCAGAACGCTGTAACCTTTTTGCATTTTCCTCCCAGCGAAAAACACGAATTTTCCCATCTTTACAACAGAAGGCTTTCATGCCTTCAAATGCTTCCTGCCCATAATGCAGGCAAGTGGCTGCCATATGAATATTAATTGATTCGGAGGAAGAAACTTCCACTTTTCCCCATTTTCCATTACGCCAGTAACAGCGTACATTATAATCGGTTTTTTGATAACCGAATGACAAATTTTTCCAGTCAATATTTATCATAACTTTAGATTTTTAATAAACGTGTGCTAATTTATGCATATTCTCAATGCAAAAAACGAAAATTGCGATAAAAATTTTTGTAATACACAAATTTACATAGAAAGTTCACAATTTGATTTTATAGTTTCTTTTACTTAGCTTGTCGTTAAAAATTATCTGTTTGGCGATAGGAAATTGGAGGGCAAATCAACTGGGAAAACAGTGATGGCCAAATGAAATAAACAACAATGCTGAGACTGCTGCTTTGAATAAATAACCAAATGATAATGTGTTTAGTTCAGCAGTATTTTGATATCTTCATCCGGTGTTGTAATTCCTGAAATGTTAAAGTTCTCAACCAAAACTTTTGCAACATTCGGTGACAGAAAAGCGGGAAGAGTGGGCCCCAGATGAATATTTTTGACACCGAGGTAAAGAAGTGATAATAAAACAATTACTGCCTTTTGCTCGTACCATGCTATGTTATAAACTATGGGTAAATCGTTGATATTGTTAAGATTAAACACTTCTTTTAGTTTTAGTGCAATCACTGCTAACGAATAAGAATCATTACATTGCCCGGCATCCAATACCCTTGGAATACCATTGATTTCACCAAGCGGAAGTTTGTTGTATCGATATTTGGCACAACCCGCAGTAAGGATAATAGTATCATTGGGGAGTTTTTGAGCAAACTGAGTATAATAATCCCTGTCTTTCATTCTTCCGTCGCAGCCGGCCATAACGATGAATTTACGTATGGATCCGCTTTTCACGGCTTCCACCACTTTATCGGCAAGAGCAATTACCTGAGCATGGGCAAACCCGCCAATAATCTCACCATTTTCAATGGCGGTAGGTGGATTGCATTTTTTTGCATGCTCAATGATTTCAGAAAAATCTTTTTTTCCTCCGTTTTCACGGTCGGGAATGTGTTTACATCCGGTAAAGCCAGCTGCTCCTGTAGTATAAACACGGTCTTTGTAAGTGGCATTTGCCGATGGCGGAACAATACAGTTTGTGGTGAAAAGTATGGGGCCGTTAAAAGGCTCAAATTCTTCGCGCTGTTTCCACCATGCGTTGCCGTAATTGCCTGCAAACGATTTATACTTTTTAAAGAAAGGAAAATAATGAGCGGGAAGCATTTCGCTATGGGTATATACATCGACACCACTACCTTCTGTCTGGTCAAGCAAGTCTTCCAAATCGCGTAAGTCGTGGCCGCTGATAAGAATGCCCGGATTATTTTTTACGCCGATATTCACTTTGGTGATTTCCGGATTACCATAACGTCCGGTATTGGCTTTGTCCAGTAGTGACATTACTTCAACACCGTATTTACCGGTTTCCATTACCAACGAAATGAGGTAATCAGCAGTGAGGTCGTTGCGTGTGCTTTCAGCCAGAGCTTTCTGAACAAATGCATGAATTTCTTCATTCTCATGGCCAAGGTTTGAAGCATGTTCAGCGTAGGCTGCCATGCCTTTTACACCAAAAAGCATAAGGTGTACAAGGGAACGAATATCTTCATTTTCATATGATAAAATTCCAACAGATTTTGACTTTTCTTCCATTTCAGCTTCTGAAGTTCCTGACCATACCGCACTATCGTGTGTGATATGACTTATGTCAAGGTTTTTGGAAATGCAGTGATTTTTTACTAAATCTCTCCATTCCAGAGCCTTACGTACTCTTTTGTAGAAAACCTCTTTGTCGAAATTGGCATTTGTGATGGTTGTAAACAGGCTTTCTATTATAAACCTGTTGATTTTTGAATCATCAAAATCTGTTTTACGGGCTTCGTTGCTGTATAACGAAATACCCTTTAAAATGTGAATCAGCAAATCCTGCAGATTCGAAACATCTTCTTTTTTACCACATACGCCGCTGATGGTACATCCTATACCTTTTGCGGTTTCCTGGCACTGATAACAAAACATACTCATAGTTTTTTCCTCCTTTTTTTTTGTAAATATAATATTTTGTATTTAAATCCATTCTTCTTTCAGCACATCCCCTTTTATACTAATGTAAATTGCTTTAAGAGGTACTTTGCGCGATGCCTGCTGCAGGGCAGATTTTGTTATCTGTAGCATTCCCCCGCAACAAGGCACTTCCATCATGACAACAGTGATAGTGTTGACTTTTGCTTCATCAATCATTATTTTGATTTTTTCAATGTATGATTCCAGATTGGAGTCAAGTTTTGGGCAAGCAATGATAAGAGATTTTCCTTTCAGGAGATCATTGTGAAAATTTCCGTAAGCATACGCTACACAGTCAGCGGCAATCAACACATCGGCATTTCTGAAGTAGGGCGCCGTAGGATTCAGCAGATGAAGTTGAACAGGCCATTGTTTCAGTTGGGAGTTTACAGTTACTTTACTATTGTTGTTTACTGGTTTTTCTGCTCTGAAATCCACCATTTTTGAACCCGGACAGCTACCGCCATGATGATGGTGATGTTGTTGAGTGTGTGTTTCCATTTTAAATTCATCTATTAGTTCTGGAAATAAATTTTTTTCTTTTAAAAACAGCACGGCCTGTTTAACATATTCTTTTTCGTTATGGTCGCGCAAATGCCTGAGGTGAGCTAATATGGTAGACTTCCCCGATTTGACGATGCGTTCCATAACCTGAACTTCGCTGTAAGGTTCGGCTTCGCGTTCCTCCAGTGTGATGGCTCCTTCTGGGCATTCACCTATACAAGCGCCCAGACCGTCACAAAACAATTCACTTACCAGACGGGCTTTGTTGTCAATTATCTGTAAGGCTCCTTCGTGGCAGCCACTTACGCATAATCCACAGCCAGTACATTTGTCTTCGTCAATTTTAATGATGGTTCTTTTCATTACTTTTTATTTAAACAGGTATTTAATTACGCAAATATAATAATTATTTTTTAATAAAACGTAAATGAACATTATAAATTGTAAAGTACAGAAAATGTGCTAGATATGTTATTAATTTATAATCCCAAAGGGGTAAAGTATATGGAAAATTTTGAAAATATTAGAGTAAAATATCTTCAAAATTGAAAATTTCAATAAATTTATATCATATCACTGACTTTCCGGTTTTTGAAATAGTTGCGCAGTTCATCAGCAACCTTGTGAACCACACCTCCCATGATGCAGTCATTGAAAGGGCATATCTGGTGTCCATAGGGGCAGTCCGTCATAGTGAGTTCTCCTTCCAGAGCTTCATAAACATTTAGCAGGGTGATCTCTTCGGGCGGTTTGTTGAGCACAAAACCACCAGAAGGGCCGCGGGTGGATTTCACAAAGTTGTATTTCACCAGACGCTGCATCACTTTGGCAATATGATTTTTTGAGGCTCCGGTAAGTTCGGATAATTTTTTCACGTTCATGTTGACGTTTTTGGAACGGGCGATAAGCACAATGACGTGTATGCCTATGGATGCCGCTTCGGAGATATTAACTATCTGTGACATGGGTGGAGTTTTATAAGTTATTTTTCGTTAACATACTTGTTTTCAAAATGTTTCAAGGCTTTTCGTATGAGCAGGTAGCATATAAAGATAAGTGCCGGCCAGCTTAAATACCATAATACGGATGCGAGGATGGAGTCGTACATATCGGATGTTTTTGTTATACCATAATGTCGCCCCTACGGGGCTTTTTTATTTTTTTATTGTTAATATTTATGTTCAGAGTTTTCAATATCTTCTTTGTCAATTTTTTTTCTGTCGATGGCTCTCCAGGCAAAAAAGATATAAAGTATAACAAAAGGCACAACCAACGAAACATAGCTCATCGCTGTCAGCGTATATTCGCTTGAAGAGCTGTTCTGTATGGTGAGAGAGCTTTGCAGGTCGGCAAAGGATGGATAAAAGGATGTATTGTTCAGTCCGACTGCGAGCATCAGCGCAAATACTGCCAGCACTGTTCCGCTTCCGGAGAACCAAATCCCTTTTCTGCTTTTACCAAAAATTGTAATGCTAATACCCAACAATACAAGGATAACACCGAGCAGGAAAATGATTAATACCAAAGGCATTTCAAGGAAATTATTCAAATATTTGTATTTTTCTATGGATACGATTCCGCTTTCAGGGTCATATGCAAAGCCTTCCTTAATAAGGAGCATCACTAAAAATGCCAGGAAAAATATCAGGAAAACAATGGCATTGTATAAAACCTGTCCGCGTGACTTGCGGTAAATATTATCGTCGTGGATGTTGTTAATAAAATATAAAGCTCCCAGCACCCTTGCCAGCGAGAAAACGGACAACCCCAGCGCTACATTCTGAATGTTAAAAATTGCTTCAATGCCGCGTGTGTTGTTAAGCCATACCACCTGGTTCATATCGTTAAGCCGGAATTCTGAGCCGGTGAAGAATGTGCCAACAGCAATGCCTATTAAAAAAACACCCAGACTGCCGTTTATGTATAAAAAGGTTTCGTAAGTTTTTGCACCAAGAAAATTTCCTTTTTTTCTTCTGAACTCATAAGACACGGCCTGAATGATAAAACAGAACAATATAGCAATCCATAGCCAGTATGCGCCACCGAAACTGCTGGCATAAAATTTCGGGAATGCTGCAAACATAGCTCCGCCGAAAGTTACAAGCGTGGTGAACGTGAATTCCCATTTTCTGCCGGTGGAATTTACCAGCATCGTTTTCTCTTCTTCATTGGTTGCAATACTTCCGAACAGGGTTTGCCCTCCCTGCACAAACATCAAAAACACCAACAGAGAGGCTAACAGTGAAACTATGACCCACCAGTATTGCTGTAAAAAAAGATATGAGCAGCTTTCAAACATTGTCACCTCCTTTCGGCCCGGCTTTAATCTGGGATATCATGATTTTTATTTCGGCTATCAGCAGTACTGTAAACAAAACGGCAAACAAGATGAATGTTGTAATTACAGAAGATGTATTGATGTGAGTGGTGGCAACGGATGTGGGCAACAAGTCTTGAATAGCCCATGGTTGCCGGCCAACTTCTGCCACTATCCAACCTGCCTGAGAAGCGAGAAAACCCAGCGGCAGAAAAAGCACCGCGGATTTTAAAAGTAGTTTTTTTGTATGGATCTTATTCCTTAGTGTAAAATAAATCATGGCCATAAACAATAAAATGAAGAGCATCCCCAGCACGACCATGATGTGAAAACTATAGAAAATCAGAGGAACATTCGGGATAATATCATCCGGGTTGTTAAGGTAACCGTAACCCATATATTGAAAATTATGCCTAAAGATTTTTAATACCGAATCAGCCCTGGCATTATCATTATTTTTTTTGAATGCTTTGAAAGCCGCCAGTGCATTGATGGCTAATTTCCCCTGTTGTATTTTTTTCTGAGCTGGTATTATATTCTCAGAAGGATTGCCATCGGTGAGGTCTTTTATGCCGGGCACATAAGCGTTGGATTTGCGGTAGCCAAGCAGTGAAAGCATCTTTGGCGCTTCGATTTTAAAATAATAGTTGTCTTCGCTGTATTTGTTTGCGCCGGGTTTCATCAATCCTACCAATATCAGCCCGGCTCCGCTTTTCCCCTGATACAAGCCTTCCATTGCTGCCAGCTTTGCAGGTTGTTTTTGTGCCACCATATAAGCAGAGCCGTCGCCGGTAAACGCCAGAAACAAGGCAGATAAAAGGCCGAAGACAGAACTTATGAGGATGCTTTTCTTGGCCAGCAGCAGTTCGCGTTTTTTAAGAAGGTACCAGGAACTGATGCTGATAACAAAAATGGAAGCAACGACATAGGCGGAAGTTATCGTGTGTAAAAATTTGTTCACGGCAACCGGCGAAAGCAGCACTTCCCAGAAATTTTTCATCTCGCTGCGGGCTGTTTCGGGGTTGAACTCCATGCCTACGGGGTATTGCATCCAGGCGTTGGCCACCAGTATCCATAAAGCCGACAAACTTGCCCCGAAAGCTACCAGCCAGGTGGAGGCAAGGTGAAATTTTTTCCCGACTTTATTCCACCCAAAGAACATCACAGCTATAAAAGTTGATTCAAGGAAAAAGGCTAATATTCCTTCTATTGCTAAGGGCGCCCCGAAAATATCGCCCACAAACCAGGAATAATTCGACCAGTTGGTGCCAAATTCAAACTCCAGGATGATGCCGGTGGCCACTCCTATAGCAAAGTTTATCCCGAAGAGTTTCATCCAGAATTTTGTGGTCCTTTTCCATTCTTCTTTTCCGGTTTTTACATAAATGGTTTCCATGAAGGCCACTATAAAAGAAAGGCCGAGAGTTATCGGGACAAAAAACCAATGGTAAATAGCCGTTAGCGCAAATTGTGCCCTTGACCAGTCCACCAATGAAACATCAATTTCAGCTATCATAAACTTTGCTTTATTTATGTGATTTTGTCAGTTGCTCTATTACGTAATCGCCACGCTGTTCGTCATTTTCAAAATTGCTTTTCAGGAAATCGGGAAAGAAAAAAAGTTTCAGCACCACAAACATGATGAATAGTTTTATCAGGATGATACTCCACAGTTTTTTGCCGATGGTCATACTCCGAAAGCCATCGTAATAAAAGTAAAATATTCTGCTGAAAATATTTTTTCTTTTCAAGTGCTGTTTATTTACAGTTGGCGGAGTAATATTTTTTTGCTGTTTTGTCGCCCAGCAAAGCAGCTTTTTCAATGCAGCCACAGCCCTCACTTTTCCTGCCGGCGCTTATCTTTGCTATGCCCAGATTGATGTATGCATCAGCGCTTTCAGGCTCCAGAGCTATTACTTTTGAATAGTCCTCAATGGCTTTGTCAAACTCATTCATTTCATAAAAAGCATAGGCGCGGTTAAAATATGCATCTGAATAAGTGGAATCAAGTTCTATGGCTTTGGAATAATCTTCTATGGCGAGTGTGGTTTTTGCCACGATGTCGTAGTCGTAAGCCCTGTTGTAATAAGCTTTTGCGTGAGAGGGTTCCAGCTTGATAATTTGCGAATAAATTTTTATAGCGGCATCATATTCTTCCATCTCATCATAAAGGTTTGCAAGGGCTAAATTTCCGCTTACACTTCCGGGATGGTATGTAAGAAATGAAAAAAGGTCTTTTATTGCCAGCGAATCCTGGCTGATGTTACGGTAAAGCATCGCCCTCTGATAGTATGCGTTGGAAAAATCGGGTTTGAGTTCAAGCGCTTTGTTAAAATCGGCAAGTGCATTTTTTGGTTTGTTAGTTTCAGCATAAAGCATTCCTCGGTTCAGGTATGCGTTAGCATCGGATACGTTGAGCGAGATAACGGTAGAATAATCGGCCAGGGCGGCCTTGAAGTTTCTGGTCTTTTCGTAGGCAATGGCACGGTTGAAATAGGCATCGGCATAATCGGGTTTCATAAGAATTACCTGGGAGTAATCGCTCACGGCTCCTGCAAAATCATTGTTTTGGTATTTCGCAAAACCCGAACGGAAAAGTTCCTCGGCGGTCTGTGAATGCAATGAAAAAGTTTCTAATAAAATAAAAACAATTAATGAAATGCTGAACTTTGAATTCATAAAGATATTGATTTTCAGCAAAAATAATAAATTCATACTTTTGAGCAAATAAATACTTAATTATTTTATGGCTCAATGTGCAATAAACAATCAAGAAATAATCCTTAATTATACTCCGCTAACGGTTTGATATCAATAGAAAAGAAATACAAAAAACATATTTTCTCCCGTTTAAAGAAAGTAGAAGGAGGTTTTACGTAGGCTGCCGCTGTTGTAATATGTGGCGGGAGCAAGTATGAGCAAGGCTTTGTTTATATCCAATATGTTTTATTCCTGAATTTCTTCATTTTGATTAGGGTTTTCCTCGTCCCTTTTTCCCTTTAACAGTTCCAGTATCCTTGTTTCGTCTTCTTCATCTGCCTCCAGCACTCCCCAGCCGTATTGGTTTTGGAAAATACCGTCGTAAACTGAGTCGTGAAAACTTCTGATAATGAATTTAATTCCGACGCCGTCCAAAATATCCTTAATTCTCAATGCTTCTAATTCGTTGCTGAGTTTTAATATCTCTTTTTTCATATTAAAATTATTATTGGATAAATGGATGAGAGCTTATATTTTTTTTCTCATCGCCCTCTTTGGTAAAAATCTAAATAATTTGACTTCAGAATTCCGGCTTCTGACCTTTTCCTTATTTTGTTTCCGGTAGCCAGTATCCTTTAAAGGTATTCTGATCAACAAAGAATTTACGTGCTGTTTCTCCGAGCAGGGCCGGTGTCAGTTCTTTTAATCGCTTTTCCACCGTGAGAATTCTTTCTGGGTCGGTGCCATAAATGTAAGCAGCCTGCAGGTTGTTAAGCCAGTAGTCATTCTTTTTAATGTTCACCCTGTATTTTTCCAGGGCCGGCTCGCGAACGCGTTCCCAGTCCTTATCGGTGATGTTGCCTGGGGTTTTTGTTTCTTCCACCAGCCGCATAAAGGTCTCGTCAACTTTGTTGATGTTGTCGGGGCTGCATGGGAAATACGACTGTAACAGGTATTCTTCTTTAGGGAATTTATTGATGGAGCCATAACAGCCGCCGCCGTATATAGCACCCATTTTTTCACGGATGGTGTCAACGATCCTGATGTTGATAAGGCTGTATAACTGGTTCAGTTTGAAGTTATCATCGGCATTGTATGTCATGGGTTTTGAAAAGTAGTGCAGCAACATTGCTTTCTGTTCGTTTCCCTTGTGCAAAGTAAAACTGTTGTTCCCCGGCTTGAAATTTATTCCAAGGTCTTTGCATTGTGCTTTGGAAGTTCCGGCCGGAATTCCGCCGATATACTTTTCAATCAGGGGCTTGATCTTATCTTCGCTGAATGTTCCTACAAAGGTGAAATACATTCCGGAAGGATTACCTATTCTTTCTTTATAGAAAGCTATGGCATTGTCTATATTGATCTTGTCGTAATCGGATGGGTTGTAAATCTGGTGTGCCCTGGGATTCCCCTGGTATATAGTATTATAAAGTGTGTCGACAAAGAGGTTTTCGGGGTTTTGTTTCAGCAGCTCGAGCTGTTGTTTTGATCGGGTGATAAAAGATTTGAAGGCATCGGGGTCTTTGCGCGGTTCGGTACTTTTCAGGTAGATAAGCTGGAACATGCTTTCCATGTCCTTTACGCTGCTATTGCCCGAAATGTATTCGGTATAGTCATCCACTACCGGAGTAACTCTCACTACTTTTCCCGAAAGGAATTTATCAAGGTCGGTAGCCGAAAATTCGCCGTAGCCCATTTCTTCTGTTACGTTGTTGCAGTACTGTCCGCTCTGGTAATCTTTTCCGGTGTATGCGCTGTAACCTCCCACCTTAGAGCCTTTGAACAGTATCTCGTCATTTTTGAAATCAGTAGGCTTTAAGCAAACGATGGCGCCGTTACTGAGTGTATAGGTGGTGGTACCAAGTTTGTCGTTCTTAACTGTGTTCACGATCTTTCCGGGTTGCGGATCTTTCTTCAGCAGGCTTGAAGCGATCTGTTTTTCCTGGTAAGCGGTGATGTTGCTTTTCAGGGCTTCGTCTATCCAGCTTTTCAACTGCACATTTGTGGGCAGTTTATCGGATGTTTTTGTAGTAATAAAACTGAAATAATTATTGTCAATGTCTATCTTACCGCGAAACTCTTCAAGATCGCTGAGTTTAATCTTATCAATATGGGTCTTTACGAAGTTATATTCCCATTCTATTCCGGGTATGGGTTCCTGTTCCAGGTAATTGTTTACATATTCCCCCACCAGGCGGTTCGATTCGGTTTTGTCACGCTCGTTGTACAACTTTTCGTACCGTGCCAGTGTGGCTGCTTTTGCTCTTGCCAGTTCCTGTTCGGTGAAGCCGAATTTCTTGGCACGCAGGCATTCTATCACCAGCGCCTGAATGGCTTTCTGAATGCCGTCGGCACTGCACATAGCTCCGCCGTTAAAGTTCTCATAGCCCCTGGCCCAGCCTCCAAGGTAAGTATAGGCATATATGAACGGCGGGTTTGGTGAGCTGACCAGTTCGTCAAGCCTCGAAGAGATCATATTTGATGCCAGCTGATTGATAACATCTTTCAGGTAATCTGCCCCGGTCACCGAAGGTTTCTTTTCGTGCGAGCTTCCCATGATATTTACAAAGGTCATGTCGGCTTCGGGGTCGCTGACCACTACGGCACGGCTTTCGGTAAAAGGCCTTAATTCAAACAGTTCCTGTCTTTTTGGCTCGGGTACAGGATTTGTCAGACTGCTGAACTTTTCTTTAATGATCTGTTCTACCTTTTCTACCGGCATGTCGCCAACTACGATAACCGCCTGAAGATTAGGACGATACCAGCTATTATAAAAACGGCGCAGCACACTGTAATCGAATTTTTCGATGATGGAATCTTTGCCTATGGGCAGGCGGTTGCCATATTTTGAGCCGTTGAGCATCAGCGGCAGCCATATTTTCATCATCCTGTCATCGGCGCCTTTGCCAAGGCGGCTTTCCGAAAGTATCACGCCGCGTTCCTTGTCAATTTCCTCGTTTGTGAGCAGTGAACCCTGGGCCCAGTCGGCAATAACGGTAAAAGACTTATCAACTTTTTCGGGGTCTTCACTCGGGAAGGGAAGCATATAAACGGTCTGGTCAAAACCGGTATAAGCGTTGAGGTCATTTCCAAAAGCGACTCCGATGCTTTGTAAATAATGCACCAGTTCGTTACCGGGAAAATGCTTCAATCCGTTAAAATTCATGTGTTCCATGAAGTGCGCCAGGCCCTGCTGGTCATCATCCTCAAGGATGGAACCCGCATTGACGGCAAGGCGCAGCTCCACTTTTTTCTCCGGTTTTGCATTGTAACGGATATAATATTTCAACCCGTTGGTCAATGTCCCAATCTTAATCTTGTCGTACACCGGGATTTTTGCGTTTAGGTCCTGTGCGTAAGAACTGATCCCTGTCAGAAACAGCGCACATAATAAGAAAAGCAGTAATTTTTTCATTGTTTGATTATGTTTTTGGTTTAATACATTTTTCAGATCATGCAAAGATAATTAAGATAACTTTCAGACAGAGGTATTTATTGTTTGTTACAAATTTTTCGGATAACACAAATAATGTTTCCTGATAGTTTTCGACAACAACTCTATATTAAGCTGTTCTGAACTTTTTGAGATGTCAAGCACTTTATTGTCTTTGAAAAGTATATTAATATTGTCAAAATATGGGTTATAAGCATTATTGACAATTTCGTCAGTAAAAACAAAATAAGCGGCTTCCTCATCGCTGACACCATACTTTTTTATGGTTTTGTTTTTAATTTCCGAAATATAACATTCGTCAAAAGGAGTATCGCCTATTTCAATTTGTAACAAACTGCGGTTCACCAATTTACGACTTAATAATGATAGTACTTTGTCATCTGCTTTTGTCCACATTTTTATTAGAAAAAATACATCATGGTCATCAAGTTCTGCAAACTTGTCAAGCAAGTCAGGGTTTGATTCGAAATCATTCAGGCAATAGGTATTTTTTAAAAAAATTTCCATTGCCGGGGTTGTAAAAATTTTTTCATTCCGTTCACAAAGATATTTGGCGCGTTTCAGAATATTTATCAGAAGCTGTTCTGCCGAAATTACTGTTTTATGCAGGTAAACCTGCCAATACATAAGGCGACGGGCCACAATAAATTTTTCAATGGAATAGATGCCTTTGACATCTACCACCAGTTCATCGTTAAAAACATTGAGCATTTTTATGATACGGTCGGTGCCAATCACACCTTCGGATACTCCGGTAAAAAAGCTGTCGCGCATCAGGTAGTCGAGACGGTCCATATCCATCTGGCCGGCAACAAGTTGATGAAGAAAATTTTTAGGATATGTGTTGGAGAAAATCTGTATCGCCATATCAAGCTGCCCGTGAAAAATTTTATTCAGGCGGCTAAAAAAAATGAGAGAAAGCATTTCGTGGCTGACATTTTCAACCAGCGTATGTTCCAGGGCATGCGAAAAAGGCCCGTGGCCGATGTCGTGCAGTAATATGGCAAGGTACAGTCCCTGAATTTCCTCGTTTGTTAAATCTATTTCCTTGACTTTCAGCATTTCCACAGCCTGTGTCATTAGATGCATGGAGCCAAGCGCATGCTGAAACCGTGTATGGTTGGCACCCGGATATACAAGATAGGTGAGCCCGAGCTGTTTTATATAACGCAGCCTCTGAAAATAGTGGTGTTCCATAATGTCAAAGAGCAACTCGTTGGGAACAGTAATAAAACCGTGTACCGGGTCGTTAATAATTTTTCTTTTGTTATGAGTCACGGGAAAAAGCTTCTTATTTGTGTATCTTTGTTCTTTGAATCCGTGTCAATATTACGAAATTTTTTATTAAACGAATTAAATTATGAGCAACAAATTCAAAATACTTTGGGTGGATGATGAGATAGACCTGCTGAAGCCTCACATACTGTTTCTTAAAGAAAAAGGGTATGATGTTTTCACATCTAATAATGGCGACGAGGCCCTTGACCAAATTGATGAAATGCCTTTTGATATTATTTTTCTTGATGAAAACATGCCGGGTATTACAGGGCTGGAAACCCTGACACAGATACGTAAAAATTATCCCAATTTACCTGTGGTGATGATAACACGCAACGAACATGAACATACCATGGAAGACGCCATAGGCTCCAACATTTCCGATTATCTTATCAAGCCTGTGAACCCTCACCAGATACTGCTTTGCCTGAAAAAAAACCTTGACAACAAACGTATTGTCAGTGAGAAAACCACTCAGGCTTATCAGCAGCAATTCCGCAACATCGGCATGGAAATTTCGAACCGCCTGACGCATGATGAATGGATAGAGGTTTATAAAAAAATGACTTTTTGGGAACTGGAGCTCGAAAAATCAAACGATGAGTCAATGAACGAAGTGTTGCGCCTTCAGAAGGCGGAAGCCAATACTATGTTTTCAAAGTTTTATGAAAATAATTATATCAAATGGCTTTCCGGAAAAGACAATAACACACCTGTTCTTTCTCATACTCTTGTAAAAGAAAAATTATTTCCGCATTTAAACGAGCCTAAACCCTTGTTTTTAATTGTTATTGACAACCTCAGATACGACCAATGGAAAGTGCTTCAACCTGTGATTGAAGAGTTTTACAGAGTTCAGAACGATGAACTGTATTACAGCATTCTGCCTTCAGCAACTCAATATGCCCGTAATGCCCTTTTTGCAGGGCTTTTGCCAACCGAGATTGAACGTAAATATCCCAAATACTGGATATACGAAGAAGATGAAGGAACCAAAAACCAGTTTGAAAATGAATTGTTCGGGGAGTTACTGAAACGTTATGGAAAAGATATTAAATACAATTATTCTAAAATATTAAACATCAATGCCGGGAAGAAATATGTGGAAAACCTACCCAATCTTATGTCGAATAAACTAAATATTCTGGTTTATAATTTTGTGGATATGCTTTCTCATGCACGTACCGACATGGAGGTGATACGGGAGTTGGCTGATGATGAACCCGCTTATCGTTCTATAACCTTGTCGTGGTTCAGACATTCGCCTCTGTTTGATGTTATCAGGTATATTTCGGAACAGGGAGCCAACATTATTATTACTACTGACCACGGAAGTGTTAAAGTGGTAAACCCTGTCAGGATTATAGGCGACAAAAATACTAATACCAACCTGCGCTACAAATACGGCAGGACGCTGGGGTATGAAAAAAAAGATGTTTTTGAAGTCAGAAACCCACAGGATATTTTTCTGCCACGGATTAATGTCAGCACTTCTTATGTTTTTTGTAAGGAGAATGACTTTTTTGCATATCCCAATAACTTTCATTATTATGTAAGCTATTATAAAAACACTTTCCAACATGGCGGCATTTCGATGGAAGAGATTTTAATTCCTATAATTTATTTAAGTCCCAAATAAATAATATGTTACATCAGTTGGATTGTAATGATGCCGGAGAAATTCCTTTCGTTGCAAAAAAAATACTACAAGCTTTCCCCAAACAACATTTTTTCATTTTCAGAGGCAATTTGGGGGCAGGGAAAACCACTCTTATCAAAGCCATGTGTTCGGAGCTGGGAGTTGCTGACCCGACCAACAGTCCCTCTTTTGCTATTGTTAATGAATATCTGATGCATGACGGGCGGAAAATATATCATTTTGACCTGTTCAGGTTAGAAAAACCCGATGATCTATATGATATTGGCTACGAAGAATATTTTTTCAGCGGGAACTATTGTTTTGTAGAGTGGCCTGAAATTGCCGTAAACCTTTTACCTGAAGAATACGTAGAAATTGTAATTTCTATCAATGAAAAGAATAACAGCAGATTAATTTCTTTTAGAAAAAAGAACTAACATGTTACTTTTTTGTAACTTTATAGTAACAAATGCGAAACAAGAGTGAAAATTTTTTTGTCACAAAGGCTCTAAGACACTAAGAAACACTAAACCGACTTGCCTAAATATTTTTGTTTTTTGTGAAATTATATGTTTTTGTGTCTTAATGACTAAATTTGAAATAGTGATGATTCTTTACTCTTGATTCTCATAATAAATTAATTGTTATGAGCCAAAAAAAGGATTTTACGCGTTTTAAAAATGGGGAGAGCATGATGCCGCAGCCCGAAATGCTTGAGGTGAAAAAACAACGCTCACAGTTTAAAATCGGGATACCCAGAGAAATTGCCTATCAGGAAACCCGTGTGGGGCTGGTTCCTCAGGCTGTAGCGGTGCTGGTGAGCCGTGGGCATGAAGTACTGGTTGAAAATAATGCAGGCAAGGCAGCAAATTTTCAGGATAGCGAATATGCCGATGCCGGGGCCCAAATAGTTGACTCTCCGGCTGAGATTTACCATTCAGACATCGTGATAAAAGTTGCTCCGCCATTATTGCAGGAGATAGAAAACTTCAGGCAAGGGATGAATATTTTTTCCGCGATAAACCTTCCGGGGCAAGATGCAGAATATTTTAAAAAGCTGATTGGAAAGAAAGTTACAGCTGTTTCATACGAATACATTAAAGACAAAACCAATTCTTTCCCGGTGATACGTTCTTTGAGTGAGATTGTCGGGAACACATCAGTTTTTATTGCCGCCGAATACCTGAGCGATATTGATTATGGTAAAGGCAAAAGCCTGGGAGGCGCACCCGGAATAACTCCAGCCGAGGTGATTATCATCGGTGCAGGAACTGTAGGCGAGTATGCAGCAAGGGCCGCGCTGGGCATGGGTGCTTTGGTAAAAATCTTTGACAATTCTGTGTTCAAATTGCGCAGCATCCAGAACAAATTAGGTACACGGCTTTATACTTCAATTATCCAACAGAAAATCCTTGCACAGGCTTTACGTACAGCGGATGTTGTAATTGGAGCCTTACATTCTGTCAACGGCAAGATGCCCTGTGTAATTACAGAGGGCATGGTAAAAGACATGCCAGCCGGCTCTGTCATTGTTGATGTTAGTATTACAAACGGAGGCTGCAGTGAAACTTCACATGCTACAAATCATTCGCACCCCGTTTATAAGAAATTTGGCGTTACGCATTATTGCATCCCTAATATTCCTTCCCGCGTACCTCATACTGCCTCTTACGCCCTGAGCAATTATTTTGCCCCGCTACTGCTGCAGATTGCTGATGAAGGTGGTATTGATAATTTTTTAAAAACAGATGCAGGCACAAGGTTCGGGACATATATTTACAAAGGTATTCTTACAAATAAATATATCGGCGCCCTTTTTGGCATTCCTTATCAGGATATTGACCTTCTTATGTTTCCGATACATTAATTTTCTTAATTATATATAATGCTGATATTCAGCGAAAAAGTTAATATGAGCAATAAATTTCTTGTGTGATATTAACTTTTTATTATTTTTGTCGCTTATATGCTGAAGCAAAAAACCCTGGCTAATCCCGTAAGTATTTCAGGACGAGGGCTGCACACTGGTAAAGAAGTAAATATCACCTTCCGGCCTGCACCTGAAAATCACGGATTTGTTTTTAAACGCGTTGACCTTGAAAATCAACCTATGATACATGCTGTAATTGAAAATGTTACAGAAACGGAAAGAGGTACAACCATAGAGGAAAACGGGGTAAGTATTTCCACTATTGAACATACATTAGCAGCACTCTTTGGTTTGTCAGTTGATAATGCTCTCATTGAAATTGACAGCCCGGAAACGCCTATTATGGACGGAAGCTCTGCCCCATTTATGAAAGTCCTGCTTGCTGCAGGAATTGTGGAACAGCAGCAACCCAAAAAGTTTATTGAAATAAAATCAAATATTGAACTGATTGATGAAAAGCGTCAGGCAGAGATGATTGCCGTACCTTCTGACAGGTTCAAAATCACCTGCATGATTGACTACAACGACAAATTACTCGGGACTCAATATGCAACGCTTGATAGTATTCACAATTTTAAAGACGAAATAGCCCCTTGCCGAACCTTTGTTTTTCTCCGCGAACTAGAATATCTCCTGAAAAACAATTTGATTAAGGGAGGTGATTTCGACAACGCAATTGTTTTTGTTGATAAGCCAGTAACTCAGGAAGAGCTCAACAGGTTGTCGGAGATTTTCAAAAAACCCAAAGTCAGCGTTCAGAAAGAAGGAATTCTAAACAATGTGGAGCTGAATTTCCCGAATGAACCTGCAAGGCATAAGCTGCTGGATATCGTAGGAGATTTGGCATTACTCGGTGGTGAACTTAAAGCGCATGTATTTGCGAAAAGGCCCGGGCATGTTACCAATGTTGAGTTTGCAAAAAAAATTGCACAGCTGAGTTGTGTTTCTGCTCAAAAGGAAAAAAATAAAAGCCACGAGGAGTTTGATTTGAATAAAACCCCTTTATACGATATTTCAGCCATACAGAAGATACTACCCCACAGGCCTCCGTTTCTGCTTATTGATAAAATTCTGGAAATGGATGAAAAAATGATTATCGGGGTAAAAAATGTTACCATCAATGAAGGTTTTTTTATCGGGCATTTTCCCAAAGAACCTATCATGCCGGGTGTTTTGCAGATAGAAGCTATGGCACAGTGTGGCGGCATATTGGTGTTGAATACAGTTCCTGACCCAGAAAATTATATTACATATTTTCTGAAAATTGACAACGCCCGCTTCAAAGGAAAAGTAATCCCGGGAGACACCCTGATATTTAAACTTGAGCTTATGTCCCCGATACGACGTGGAATATGCCAGATGTACGGGCGTGCTTTTGTAAAAAACAAAGTTGTGATGGAAGCAGAAATGCTGGCACAAATCGTAAAAAAATAAACCTCATGCACCAGCCCCTGTCTTACGTTCATCCGCAGGCAAAGATAGCCCCCAATGTAGTCATTGAGCCTTTCGTAAACATTGATAAGAATGTTGAGATTGAAGAAGGCAGCTGGATAGGCCCCAATGTTACCATTATGGAAGGTGCCCGCATCGGCAGAAACTGTAAAATTTTTCCCGGGGCTGTCATTTCTGCCATTCCGCAAGACATGAAATATGCCGGAGAAGATACCATTGTTAAAATAGGTGACAATGTTACCATACGTGAATATGTTACTATTAACAGGGGAACAAAAGCAAGCAACGAAACAGTTGTGGGAAATAACTGCCTGCTGATGGCTTATGTGCATGTAGCTCATGACTGTATTATCGGCAATAATGTGATACTTGCAAATTATGCCGGCCTGGCAGGGCATATCCGTGTGGATGACTGGGCCATAGTAGGCGGTATGGTGGCTATTCACCAGTTTGTAAGCATTGGCGCTCATTCCCTGATAGCGGGAGGTTCTCTGGTGGGGAAAGATGTTCCTCCTTATTGCAAAGCTGCCCGCGACCCTTTGTCTTATGCAGGCATCAATTCTATCGGGCTGAGGCGGAGAGGTTTCTCATCCGAAAAGATAAAAGAAATACAGGATATTTACAGAATTATTTTTGTAAGTAAATTAAATGTTACACAAGCTATAAGATTTATTGAAGCCGAAATACCTTCTTCTCCCGAATGTGATGAAATAATATCCTTTATACAAAGTTCTAAAAGAGGAATCATGAAGGGTTACCGCCGCAATGGGATTCCAAAATAAGAAGGGAAGCATACTAAGTTGTTTTCTCAGAAACCTAAGAGATTTTATAAATCCGAAATAAGAACGAATAAGAATAAAAAATACTTTGTTTCTAAAAAATTCGTAATTTTGCACCCCATTTTCAATTATCAATTAACAGTAAACAGTTATCAATTAAAAAATTATTTATTATGCCAGCAAGAATCAGATTACAACGCCATGGTAAAAAAGGACAAGCTTATTACCATATTGTAATTGCGGATGGTCGTGCACCACGTGACGGAAAGTTCATTGAGAGCATTGGCACCTACAACCCGCTTACAATTCCGGCAGACATTAAACTTGACATTGAAAAAGCCATGACATGGTTGAAAAACGGCGCCCAGCCGTCAGAAACAGCCAAAGCTATCTTGGCTTATAAGGGAGTTTTGTACAAATACCACCTGAGCAAGGGTGTTGCCAAAGGCGCACTCACCGAGGAGATGGCCGAAGCTAAGTTCCAGCAGTGGATGCAGGAAAAAGAAGCCAAAGTACTGGATAAGAAAAATAAACACATACTAGGCAAGAAAGAAGCCCATAAGAAACGCCTGGAAGCCGAATCGAAAGTAAACGAAGCTAAATCACAGGAAGTGGCCAGAAAAAGGGCTCAACAGCTGGCCAAAGAACAACAGGAAGAAGCCGAATCCGCTGTTGAAACCGAAGTCTCTGATGAAGTGTCTGTAAACGAAGAAACTCCGGAAACGACACCCGCAGAAAAAGCTCCCGAAACAACACAGCCTGAAGAAACTTCAGAAGAAAAAGCTGAATAATTTTTGCAGCACTGCAGATGGAAAGCAATGATTTTATCTGCCTGGGAAAATTAGTGAAAACCTGCGGTTTTCAAGGTGGATTATTGGCAGTATTTGAAGCAAAAATCCCGCTGAAAAAACTTAAAAAGGCATTTGTTTTTGTTGAGATCGAACATGAACGGGTTCCTTTTTATATTACTGCCCTTGAAAAAAAGCACCAAAACCTTTACTATTTGGTTCTGGAAGATGTGAACAGTGAGGAACATGCTAAAAAGTTAGCCGGAAGCTCATTATACCTGCACCGCGAACAACTTGAAAAATCTGAGGACGTGAAATTGCCATCCGAAGCGTATCTGGGATATGATGTTATTGATGAAGTTAAAGGATTTATCGGCAAGACTTCTCAAATAATGGATCTGCCACAGCAGAAAATCATGCAGATAATACATGAAGGCAGGGAGATACTCATTCCTTTTCACAAAAGCATAATAAGGAAGATTAATAAGGCATCAAAACAAATTCTGATCAAAGCACCTGAAGGGCTGATTGATTTTTATATCAAATGAAAACCCTCTTCACTTTCAGGGAATTTACAGTTTGCGATAGCCATTGCGCCATGAAACTCACCTCTGATGCCGTGCTGCTGGGTGCTGTCACTAACCCCGGCGATGCGAAACGCATTCTCGATATAGGCACAGGCTGCGGAATTCTGGCCCTGATGCTTGCCCAGAAAAGTAATGCGATTATTGATGCTGTAGAAATTGAGGATGAATCCGCAAGGCAGGCAGAACAAAACTTCAGGGAGAGCAAATGGCATGGCCGTATTAATATTTTTCAAACCTCAATTCAGAAATATGCCGTTGAATGCAACAAAAAGTACGATTGCATTATCTGCAACCCGCCCTATTTTCACGGGCAACTCACATGCCCGGATAAAATTAAAACCACTGCAAAACACAATACCCGCCTCAACTTTGAAGAGCTAAGCGGATGCGTAAGCAAACTGTTATCAGCAAAAGGAGCATTCTGGACTATCGTACCGTTAACGGAAAGCAAACGCCTGCTCACCACATTTCTGAAAGCAGGATTATTTTGTTCTCAAACCTGCCATATTTCAGACAAAAAAGAAAACGAGCCGAACCGTATCGTTGTTGCCTTTTCGCATAATCCACCTCAACAACCAATTTTAAAAGAACTTTTTCTTAAATACCAGGACGGAAAACAATCAGAAGATTTCAAGTCTTTGACAAAAGATTTTTACCTTTGACAGGGAATTAGGTACAATTCTTGTTATTAATGCGCGGATTTAATTAATTCAAAATGAAAAAAATATCAAAATTATTTTTGCTCATTACAAGCATTATTTTTCCTGACTTCTGACTCTACCCTGTTTTTTGTGTAATTCATATTTTTAAGAATCAGAATATAAACTAATTAGCAAAAAAATTAGTGCGGTATTACCGCACTAACCTTATTTTTGTAGGATGTATTC